>JALOKS010000119.1 GCA_025456385.1 Thermoanaerobaculales bacterium
TTCTTTTTCGGGCCCAGGCGCGCAGCGCGCCTGGGCCCGAAAAAGGACTGAAGGAGGCTGTAGGCCGGATTCTGTGCCCCGAAGGGCGGCGTCCATTCATCTGGGCCGCGCGTTGCCGCGCGGCTCGAGCGACCTACCCGGGGACCTCACCCGCGGCTGCGGGATGCGGGGACAGGCGACCCTCGGTCCCCCTATTCGGCCTTGCTCCGCATGGGGTTTGCCGTGCCACCGCCGTCACCGGCGGTGCGGTGCGCTCTTACCGCACCCTTTCACCCTGACCCCCGGCCGACCCGGGGGCGGTCTGCTCTCTGCGGCACTTTCCCTCGCGTTACCGCGGCCGGGCGTTACCCGGCATGCTGCCCGTCTGGAGTCCGGACCTTCCTCCGGGCGCGAGCCCGGCGGACACCCGCCTCCTCCAGTCGCGCACAGCATACCACCCGCGGCCTCGGCGCGCCCGAAGCCCGGGCGCGGTCTCATTCCGGGCGGTCGACGCAGGTCACCGAGTAGCCGGAGAGCGAGCCCGGCACGAAGCGGCAGTGCAGGCGCAGGCCGCGCTGGCGGACCTCGACCAGGGCCGACTCGTTGTCGACGGTGCGGAAGCTGCGGCTCGCCTTGCGCAGCAGGCGCGAGCGCAGCAGGTGCGAGACCTCCTCGACCGCCGCCATGTCGTCGAGCAGCAGGGTCAGCCGCAGGGGCGTTCCGAGATCGATGCTGACCTCGAGGATCGCCGCCTCGAAGGCCCCGACCATCTCGTCGAGGGCCAGCCCGCGGCCCCGCCACACGCCGAGCGGCTCGGCCGACAGCGAGGTCATCCCGCGCCGGACGGCGTCACCGAGGATCGCCGTCAGACTTCGCCGCACGTTGCCCGCGCGGCACGACGGACGCACCTCGAGGTCGTGGACGACGGCCTGGTAGGTCCAGGGCGTCGGCTCGCCGCGGCGCCGGAGCAGGTAGCGGCCGAGCGGCAGCGGGCGGTGCTCGGCGATCGCCAGGTAGGCCGCGTCGAGGTCGTCCTCGCGGTCGAGGTCGAGCACGCCGGCGCCGGCCATCACCAGGTTGCGGTCTTCCTGGACGATGGCCGCATCGGGGTGCAAACGGCGCCCCAGGGCCTCGCCGAGATCGAGGTCCAGCCGGAGGCTGCGCTCTCGGTTCACCACACCAGTGTAACGGACGTTGCCAGCGCCACCTCGTGGCGAAGTCCCTGAGCGGGCTGTCGATGGCGTCCTCGTGCCCGCGACCGCACGGAGCGTGGACAGGGGGCGCTCGAGGCATCGCCTCTGGGAGTGCTCGGCGACCTGTGCTCCCCGGTGGCTCCGCCTCGAGGGCTCAGCCGCCGTTGCCCGCGATCGCCCGCCGCGCCATCTCCCGGGTGATCGTCAGCCGGTGGCCGCCGCCCGGCCTGGCGGCGAGCTCGTCGTGCTGCCAGGGGTCGAACTCGAGGCGGTTGATGATCTTCGAGAACACGGTGCGGAGCGCGCGCGCGCCGGTGCGGATGTTGTGCTCCGCCGCTTCGGCGATCATCGACGCGGCCACGTCCTCGATCTCGAGCTCGATGTCCATCACCGCGAAGTAGTTCCGGGAGCGGACGAAGGGTGAGTCCAGCGACCTCAGCAGGATCTCCTTCAGCACCGCGACGTCGAGGTCGCGCAGCAGCACGACGTTGTCGAAGCGGGCCATGAACTGCGGCACCATGCCGTAGGTGAAGAGGTCCTCCGGCTTGAGGAAGTCGGCGAGGGCGAAGCGGGTCTCGATCCGCACCTGGCCGTCCGCCATCTGCACCGCCTGCGACTTGAGCTTCTCACCGCTCGCCGGGTTGATGACCCGCAGGTAGACCTGGTCGTACAGCCCCTCGAAGGCGCCGCCGCAGATGAACATCATGTGGCGGGTGTCGATGTTCAGGGTCACCGCCTTCTCGGCGCCGTCCTCCCAGGCGTAGGTCTTGTAGGTCACAACCTCCCCTTCCATGAGGGTGAGGAGACCCTGCTGCAGGACCACGCCGATCGGGTTCGGCTTGCCGGCGACGATCGAGGACATCTTGTCGATCTCGTCGATGCAGATGGTGGCCCGCTCCATGGTCTCGCGGAGGGCGGCCGGCGAGGGCTTCTCACCGACCATGGCGCGCGCCCGCTGCTCGACCGCGGCGAGCAGGCGCTCGGGCTGGAACTCGAGGCGCTCGGCGTCCACCAGCAGGTTGGCGTTGATGATGGTCATGGCGCGGAACGGCCGGTACTCGGGCACGTCGTGGTACATCCGCTGGATGTTGTTCATGATCGTGGTCTTGCCCGTGCCCGAGTTGCCGATCAGGAGGATGTTGCCGGGTACCTTGCCCGTTGTGTGCTTGTAGACCGCCACCGCGACGAAGCGCAGGGCGGTGTTCTGCCCCAGCACGCCCTTCTGGAGCTCCGCGAAGATCTGCGGCGGCGTGATGCTCTGGAGTACCCGCAGGGTGTCGGCGCTCATCCGGCCACCTCCCACAAGCCGTTGCGCGGCGCCAGGCGCAGACCGTCGACCCGGACCTCGCGCCCGCAGCCGCCCGCGCGGAAGTCGGCGACGATGTCGACGTGCTGGGCCGAGCGGTTGAGCGCCCCGGAGGCGGCCAGCTCGGCGATCCTCGCGATGCCGTCCTCGGCTCCCGGGTCCTCGACGAAGCACTGGTCGTAGCTCGCGCCGATCGCGATGTGCAGGGTGCCGCCCACCTTCTCCACGAACAGCGGGTGTTTGAGGACGCGGTCGAGCCCCGGGTTCATCCCCAGCGCCACCTCGCCGAGGCGGTGCGAGCCGTCGTCGGTGCCGATGATGGCCGCCAGCTGCCCGGCGCCGACGCGGGCGCCGTGCTCGACGATCCGCCCCCCCGCGAAGCGGAGGTGGATGCCCTGGATGTCGGTGCCGCCGTAGGTGACCGGCAGATCGAGGTAGATCTCACCCTCGGCGCTGCGGGCGTCGGGGCTGGTGAAGATCTCGCCGTCGGGGAAGTTCCGCAGGCCATGGGACATCACCGCGCGGCCGAGCGAGATGTCGAGCTCGAGCCGGAGCTGCCGCCTCTGCTCGGGATGCTCGGTGATGATCTCGAGGCGCGAGCCGCGGTCGATCACCGGGGCGAGCTTCTCCTCGGCCTCGAGCAGCGGCCGGGGATCGGTCGTCGAAGCGGCGACGATGAAGCGCTCGTAGTCCTCGAGGGCCATCCCCTCCCCCGCCGCGCCGGCCGGGGTCGGGAAGAGGGTGATCACCCAGGGTTTGGACAGCCTGATCGTGGCGAAGGGACGGTCGGCCGCGGCCATGGCCTGGCTCTGCTCCGCCGTCAGACCCATGAACCCGGCGGGGTCCTCCGCTCCCAGCACCTCGACGTACTTGGTCATGCTCTCGTAGCGGTGGAGGTGCCACTCCGGAACGCGCTCCAGCTGTGCGCTCGAGCCGTGGCGGGCCACCGTCGCCGACCACACCCGGCCACGTTCGTTGTTCGGCGGGACCAGGCAGACATCCGGCACCGCGCCGGCCTCGACCACCCTGCGTTCGAGAACCGAGATCAGGGGCCAGCACACGGCCTCGCCCTTGATCATGACCCGGTCGCCGCCGGTGAGGCCGCCGAGCGAGTGGTCCAACAGGTAGCCGGCCCAGACTTCGAGGTCACGTGCTTCGATCATTGTGCTCCCCGCACCGCTGCAGCGGCCCGCGGCATTGTAGCTCGGCGGGCCTCAGGGGCTCGCGCGCGCCAGCCGGTCGAGCCCGAAGGTGCGGCTGAGAATCCGGTCGCGCAGGGCCCGGCCGAGGCCCGTGGAGCAGCCGGTGATGAGCGCCACCAGTCGCACCCTGTCCCTCGTCATGGGGCCTCCCTCTGCGTCGCGACGCCGGGGGCTCGGGGCCGCCGCGCTGCCGCGGATCTTCGCACGGCGGCGGCAGCGGGGCAGCTCCCTCGAGCCGGATGCCGCAGGCTCCTCTTGTATGATCCGCGCTGTGAGCACCGCCCACGACTCCTCGCGTCCGCCCTCCCCGGCCGACCTCGGCGAGCTCTCGCCCAGCGCGGCCGCGGAGCGCGTGGCTGCGGCGGTCGCCGCCGCGGCGCCCAGCCGTGAGCGCGACGCCGCGATTCTCGCGCTGCTCGTGGATCGCAGGCTCGGCGACCCCCTTCTCCCCCACCTGCCGCTCGCCTCTCTCGACCTGCTGACCGCGCGCTGTCTGGAGCGCCTCGCCCGGAGCCCGGCGCAGGAAGCGGGCGAGGACCGCAGGCTGGCCTGGACCCTGCTCGACGTCCTGCGGCGCAGCTCCCTGCTCCGCCGCTTCCGCGACGAAAACCTCATCGACCCGTGGTCGGAGCGCATCCTCGCCCTGGTCGACGCCTCCCACTTCACCTTTCCGCAGCTCTTCGCGCAGCGCGCCGCCGGCTACGGCGAGAGGCCCCTCTTCCAGGTGCCGACCGCAGGCGGGACCCGCACCGTGTCCTGGCGCCAGGCGGCCGGCAGGGTCGAGCTCATCGCCCGCAGCCTGCTGGCGGTGAGCGCGCAGACGGGAGGCCGACCGATCGCCGTCGTCGCTCGCAACTGCCTCGAGATGGCGCTCGTCGACCTCGCCTGCCTCAGCTCCGGGATCGTCAACGTGATGGTGCCCGCGACCTCGACCGAAGCCGAGGTCGGGTACATCCTCGGGCACGCCGGGGTGGGGGCCGTGGTCGTCTCCGACCCGGAGCTCCTGCCCAGGGTGCTCGCGGCCCGCGAGCGGCTGCCCGCGCTCGGCCCGATCATCGGCATCGACAAGCTGGGCGCGGCGACCCGGCACGTGCTGCCCTTCGACCACCTGCTCGCGCGTTCCTCCGAGGTGACCGCAGCGGAGCTCGCCGAGCGCGGGCGGCGCCTGCGCATCGACGATCTCGCGACGGTCATGTACACCTCCGGCACCACCGGCACTCCGAAGGGGATCCGCTTCAGCCATCGCAACATCGTCTTCAAGCGTTTCGCCCGCGCTCTCGCGTTACCCGAGATCGGCGAGGACGACCGCTTCCTCTGCTACCTGCCCCTGTTCCACACCTTCGGGCGCTTCCTCGAGATGACGGGCTGCGTGTTCTGGGGCGCCACCTACTGCTTCGCCAGGGACCCGAGCATCGAGACCCTCACCCGCCAGATGCGGGAGCACGCCGCCACCGTTCTCATCAGCATCCCCATGAAGTGGATGCAGCTCTACGAGGCGGTGCGTCAGAACGTCGACATCGAGGCCGCCCCCGACGACGAGGTCCGCGCGGCGGTCCGGCGCCTGGTCGGTCACGGCCTGCGCTGGGGTTTGTCGGCCGCCGGCTATCTCGACCCCGAGATCTTCCGTTTCATGCAGCGCCACGGCATCGAGCTCATGAGCGGCTTCGGCATGACCGAGGCGACCGGCGGCATCACCATGACCCCGCCCGGACGCTACCGCGAGGACTCGCTCGGCCCGGCGCTGCCCGGCATCGATCTCGGCATCGCCGACGACGGTGAGCTCCTGATCCGGGGGCCTTACGTGATGCAGGGCTACCTCGAGCCTCCGGACGGCTCGCCCTCCTTCGACGCCGCGGGCTGGTTCCACACCGGCGACCTCATGGAGCGGGATCGCGACGGCTTCATCCGCATCATCGATCGCAAGAAGGAGATCTACAAGAACATCAACGGCCAGACCATCGCCCCGCAGAAGATCGAGAATCTCTTCCGGGACTTCGAGTCTGTCGCCCGGGTGTTCCTGGTCGGCGACCACCGCGAGTTCAACACCGCCCTCATCTACCCGAACTTCGGTTTCGCGGAGCTCGACCTCAAGGGCCTCGCTCCCCACGATCTGAAGGGCCACTTCCGCTCGCTGGTGGTCAGCGCGAACTCATTTCTCGCACCTTTCGAGCGCATCGTCGACTTCGCCGTCATCGAGCGCGACTTCGACGCCGCCCTCGGCGAGCTCACACCCAAGGGGACCTACCGCCGCAAGGCCATCGAGCGCTCGTTCGCGGAAGAAATCCGCCTTCTCTACCGCCGTCGCACCCTGGTTGTGGGCGGGGCGAGCGTCGCGGTCCCGAACTGGCTGTTCCAGGCTCTCGGCATCACCAGCCAGGAGCTCCAGGTCCGCGGCGACAGCCTCGAGCTCGCGTCACACGGCACCACCATCGGGATCCGCCGGCTGGAGGACGGCGGCGTCGAGATCGGATCGGCCTGCTACCGAGCCATGCGGCCGGTGATCGACCTCGGCCACCTCCTGGCCACCCCTCAGCTCTGGCTCGGCAACGACGAGCTGGTCGGCTTCGCCCCCTTGACCGAGGCTCATCGCGACCGCCGGCGTCTGCACGAGGTTTCCGCGCAGTGGCTGCGGCGCACCCGCGCGCACACCGCGACCGCGCAGGAGCGCGAGGCGGTCTCGCAGCTGCTCCGGCGCCAGGAGGCGGAGCTCGCCGACCTCCACCTCGCCGCACTCCTCCTCGCCTCCGAGGAACCGGAGGACGGCGTGGCCGCCGTCAAGGCCCTCGACCACCTGCTGCGCGTCAACGGCGGCGAGCGGACCGATGAGGTCCTGCGGGTCCTGCGGCGGGGCGTCGACTCGCCGTCGCTGCCGGCCCGCCGCCGCGCCCTCCAGGTCCTCGCCGGGTCCGAGATCGAGGGCCGCTTCCGCGCGACCCTCGCCGCCTTCCTCGGCAGCGGCGAGGAGGTGCTCGACGCCGACACCATCTCGGTGCTGGCGGAGCGCGATCTCAGAGCCGACCGCATCGACGCCTTCATGGACGAGGCCGAGGCGCGCTGCACCGCAGCCGGTGAGCGCCTCGACCCCGCGCTGCCGTCCCTCTGCGACTTCCTCTCGGCCTACGGCGCCGCCCACCCCAGTCAGTACCGGCGCCTGCGCGGCTTCTTCACCCGGGCGCTGATGGTCGCCCACAGTGACGAGGCTCGCGGCCTCGCCGACGAAGGGAAGCGGCGACTCGCGCAGGGCTTCCGAATCTGGCTCGGCTCGCCCTCGCGGGTGGCCGTGGACCCGGAGACCGGGCTCGAGTACCGCTGGGAGGACGTCGTCGAGTTCTCGGACGAGGTGGACGCCGCCACCCGCAGCCGCATCCTCAACGCGCTCCGCGCGACGCCGGTGATCCGCGAGGCGTCGTTCCTCTTCGGCGCCTCCCCGCGGGCGCTGCACCTCGACGACATCCTCCCGGGCGGCATCTGGATCCGCCACCTCGGCACCTCGCACGGCAAGTCGGTCTACCGCATGACGGTGAGGACGCGCGGCCAGGAGCAGCTCGAGCTCGCCCTCAACCTCAACCGCGAGCTCTCGCCCGAGGCCGCCCAGGAGGAGATCAACTGGCTGATCGTCTGCAGCGAGGCTCGCGCGCTCGGGCCGCTGGTGGAAATCTTCGGCGGCTGGTGGCCCGAGCAGCAGCTGTGGACCGAGGAGTTCATCCCCGGGGAGACCCTCGACCGCGCGCTGCTGCGCCTCGCGAGGCAGCAGGAGGCACCCGACCGTCTGCGCGGGTGGTGGCCTTTCGCGGCCTGGGCGGCGCTCGGCGCCTATGTCGACTTCTGGAACCGCACC
>JALOKS010000120.1 GCA_025456385.1 Thermoanaerobaculales bacterium
CGGCGCGGCGGCGAAGGCGGCGAGGAAGCCGCAGCCCTGCTCGAGAAAGACGGGCAGCACGGCGGTCGTCGCCACGACCAGGGTGCGCACGTTGAGCTCGAACATGCGCTCGTAGAGCGCGACCCCGCCCTCGTGCGCCGGGGCCATCGCGAAGCCGCCGGTGGTGTGGACGAGGCCGTCGAGCCCGCCGAGAGCCGCGCGCGCCTCGCGAACCATGGCCGCCGCCGCCGCCGGGTCGGTGAGATCGGCGGCGAGGGCCACCGCGCCGTGCGCCGCCGCCCGCCCGCGCACGGAGGCGAGCTCGAGATCGGCGAGCGCGAGGCGCGCCCCGGCGCCGGCGAAGGCCTCGACGACGGCGCCGGCGATGGCGCCGCCGGCGCCGGTGATGAGGAATCGTCGGTCGGTCGAGATGTCCATGGTCGGCCCCCGAATCGAGCGGTCGTCTCATCGTAGCGCACCGGCCCCGGCAGGCCGTGCGATACTGCCGAGCCACGAGCCTGGAGGAGACCGATGCTGCGCTCGATCATCCCGCGCGACGAGCAGTTCTTCACCATGTTCGACGAGCTCACACGCCACATCGTGGGTGGCGCTGAGCTGCTCGAGCGGATGCTCGCGGACGGCGCCGGCGTCCCCGAGCTCGCCGAGATGCTCCTCGACCGCGAGCACCGCGCCGACGACACCGTCCACGCCGCCCTCAAGCACCTCCACCGCACCTTCGTCACCCCTCTCGACCGCCTCGACATCCACCGCCTGGTGACGGCCGCGCACCATGCGACCGGGGGCACGGGACCTCGCCGGCACCCTTCTCGCGTCCGCGAGGCTGGTCCAGGAGATCATCGGCCTGCTGCGCAACCTCAAGCAGAGGGAGCGCATCCTCGCCCTCACGGTCGAGGTCAACACCCTCGAGAACACCGCGGACCGCCAGCGGCGCGAGGCGGTGGCGAAGCTCCTCGAGGAGGAGCGCGACCCCTTCGAGTTCATCAAGTGGAAGGAGATCCTCGACCTCATGGAGAAGGCCACCGATCGCTGCGAGGACGTGGCCGACGCGGTCGAGGGGATCGTGCTCGCGCACGGCTAGGGACTCCGCATGCTGGTCTTCGTCGTCGGCCTGGTCGCGCTGGCTCTCCTCTTCGACTTTCTCAACGGCATGAACGACGCCGCCAACTCGATCGCGACGGTGGTCTCGACGCGGGTCCTGTCGCCGCGGCTGGCGGTGATCTGGGCGGCCTTCTTCAACTTCGCAGCCGCGTTCATCTTCGGCGTCCACGTCGCGGCGACCATCGGCAAGGGCGTCGTCGACCCGGAGATCATCACCCCCGCGATGCTGCTCGCCACCTTGGTCGGCGCCATCACCTGGACCTGGCTCTGCACCCGGGTCGGGCTGCCGATCAGCGTCTCGCACGCGCTGGTCGGGGCCCTCGTGGGAGCCGGCGTCGCCAAGGCCGGCGTCGGCGCACTGGTCCTGCCCGGCCTCGTGAAGATCGCGCTCTTCATCGTCCTCGCTCCGCTGCTCGGCTTCGCCCTCGGCGCGGCGCTGATGATCTCCGTGCTGTGGGCCTGCCGGCGGGCCGCGCCCGGCCCCATCGACCGCTGGTTCCGGCGCCTGCAGCTCGCGTCCGCCGCGCTCTACAGCCTCGGTCACGGCGCCAACGACGCCCAGAAGACGATGGGCATCATCGCGGTGCTCCTCTACAGCACCGGCTACCTCGGCGACACCTTCTACGTGCCGGTGTGGGTGGTCTTCGCCTGTTATGCGGCGATCGCGCTCGGCACTCTGACCGGCGGCTGGAAGGTGATCGAGACCCTCGGCATGCGGATGACCAAGCTGCGGCCGGTCGACGGCTTCTGCGCCGAGACCGCGGCCGGCTGCTCGATCCTGCTCTCGACCCTCGGCGGCATCCCGGTCTCGACCACCCACACCATCACCGGCAGCATCATCGGCGTCGGCGCCCCGACCCGCCTCGGGGCGATCCGCTGGGGCATGGCCTACCGCATCGTCTGGGCGTGGGTGCTGACGATGCCGGCCGCGGCCCTCGTGGCGGCGCTCGCCTGGCTCGTGGTGCGGGCCGTCGGCGGCGCCGGCTGAGAGCATCCGGCAACCCGTCACGGCGCGGCCCGTATCAGCAGGCATGACAGGAAGGCTGCTGCTCGCGACGCTTCTCGCCGCCGGCGCGGTCGCGGCCGACGAGCCTCCGACGCCGCGGGCGCCAACCGGCGTCCTCGTCGAAGGCTTGAGCTGTCTCGCCGATCCGTCGCAGACCTACACCCTGTACCTGCCGAGCGCCTACCCGGGCGGGCGGCGCTGGCCGGCGCTGTTGATCTTCGACCCCCGCGGCCGCTCGGTGCACGCCGCCGAGCGTTTCCTCCCGGCGGCCGAACGCTGGGGCTGGGTGCTGCTGAGCTCCAACGACACCCGCTCCGACGGGCCCTGGGAGCCCAACCTCAAGGCCATCCAGGCGCTGTGGCCCGAGCTCGAGGCGCGCTACGCCGTCGACCCGAAGCGGGTCTCCGCCGCCGGCTTCTCGGGTGGCGGCCACGTGGGGTACCTGCTCGGAAAGGCCACCGGCGGCCTCGCCGGGGTCATCGCGAGCGGCAGCCGCCTGCTGCCCGAGCACCTCGAGGGCACGAGCTTCGCGCTCTTCGCCGCCGCCGGCGAGCGCGACTTCAACTACTCGGAGATGCGCAAGGTCGACGCCTTCGTCGCCGATCGCGGCAACCCGCACCGCTTCGAGTCCTTCGCGGGCCTCCACGAGTGGCTGCCGGCGGGGCTCGCCGCCGAGGCGGTCGGATGGCTCGAGCTGATCGCCATGCAGCGCGGGCTGCGGCCGGCGGACGAGGCCGCGGTCCGGTCCCTGCTCGACCACGACCTGGCTGCGGCCCGCGCTCTCGAGGCTGCGGGCGACGGGCTCGCGGCCCTGCGCCGCCACGAGATGATCGTCGCCAGCTACTCGGGCCTCGCCGACACCGCCGAGGCCGCGGCGGCCGCGGCCCGGCTGCGCGACGACCGCGAGCTGCGGCGGGCCCTCAAGGAGGAGAAGCGCTGGCTCGCCTTCGAGGAGGCGGCGCGGCAGCGCTTCGCGGAGGCCTACGCCTGGCTGCAGCAGGGCGAGGCGGCGCCGACCCCGGCCGAGCTCGGCATCGCCCTCGGCCTGCGCTCGATCGAGAAGCACGCGGAGGCGCCGGGCGTCGAGGGCCTCACCGGGCAGCGTCTGCTGACCACCCTCTTCGCCGAGACCTCATTCTACGTCGGCCCGCCGCTGCTGGCGGCGGGACAGTACCGGCAGGCCGCGGCGGTGCTGACGGTCGCCGCCGGGGTCGCCGACGGCCGCTGGCCGGCGGCCCCCACCTGGTACAACCTCGCCTGCGCCCACGCCCGCGCGGGCGATCGGCGCGCGGCGCTGGCGGCGCTCGAGCGGGCGGTGGCCGACGGCTACCGCGACCTCGAGCACCTGCGGGCCGACCCCGACCTCGAGCCGCTGCGGGGGCTGCCGGAGCTCGCGGCGATCACCGCCGGCCTCGAGGCCGCGGGCGCCCGAACGGCCGTCAACCCCTGACTCAGCCGCGCCGGTCGCGCTCCGAGCGGGCGGCCCGCTGCTCGGCCGCGATGCGGCGGTGGACCTCGCGGTTCTCGAGCCAGGGCCGGCGCTGGAAGTAGCTCGTCGTCAGCTCGGCGACCTTGGGCGAGAGCAGCAGCAGGGCGAGCAGGTTGGGCAGGATGACGATGCCGAGGGCGAGGTCGCCGAGGGTCCAGGCGACCGACAGGGTCAGCACCGCGCCGACGAAGTGCATGACGAGGAAGGCGATCTTGTAGGGCAGGACCATCCGCCTGCCGAAGAGGTAGTTCGCGCAGCGGTCGCCGTAGTAGCTCCAGGAGATGGCGGTCGAGACCGCGAACAGGAAGACGCTGATGAGGACGATGAAGCGCCCGAAGGTGCCGGGCAGCCCGCGCTCGAAGGCGAGCATGGTGAGGGGCGCCCCGCTCTCGGCGGCGAGGCCGTACAGCGCGCGCAGCTCGCTGCCGTCGTCGGCGACCGCGAGCCCGCGCTCGGCGTGGACGACGCCGGAGAAGGGCGTGCTCAGCGCGGCGTCCGTGAAGAGCTCGGCGACCGGGGCCTCGTGCCACGCGACGCGCAGGGCGGCGGGCGAGTCCTCGAGGTCGCGGCCGTCGCGAACCGCGATCGCGCCCGCCGCCGGAACCCGCTGGAAGCTTCCCGGCTGGGCCTCGACCACGTAGGAGAGGTCGCCGCCGCCGAGGGTGATCTGGGTCGGCACGCGCTCCGCCCAGACTCCCGTGACGACGATGACGAGGCCGGTCATGGTGCAGATGACGATGGTGTCGATGAAGGGCTCGACGAGGGCGACCACTCCCTCGGAGACCGGCTCGTCGGTCTTGGCGGCGGCGTGGGCGATCGGCGCCGAGCCCTGGCCGGCCTCGTTGGAGAAGAGGCCGCGCTTGACGCCCCAGATCGCGGTCAGGATGAAGACCCCGGCGCCGGCGCCGGCGATGCTGGCCGAGGGGTTGAAGGCCTCGCGGAAGATGGTCAGGAAGGCCGGCAGCACGTGCTCCCAGTTCATGGCGAGGATGACCAGGGAGCCCGCGACGTAGATGAAGGCCATCGCCGGCGCGAGGATCCCGGTGACGCGGCCGATGCGGCTGATGCCGCCGATGATGACCAGCGCGACCAGGGTGGTGGTGGCGAGACCGGTGCCCCAGGCGGGAATGCCGAACTCGGTCGCGAAGGTGTCGGCGACGGTGTTGGCCTGGATCGCGTTGCCGGTCAGGAAGGCGGTGAGGCCGAGCATGAAGGCGAAGAAGACGGCGAGGGGCTTGAAGCGCGGACCGAGGCCGCGTTCGATGTAGTACATGGGGCCGCCGGAGACGGTGCCCTCCCAGCGGTGCGGGTCGCGGTCCACGGCCTCGAGCTGGCGGTAGTGCTGCGCGAGGGTGACCTCCGAGTACTTGGTGGCCATGCCGACGAAGGCGGTCATCCACATCCAGAACATCGCCCCCGGGCCGCCCCAGTGGATGGCGAGGGCGACGCCGGCGATGTTGCCGATGCCGACCGTCGCCGACAGTGCGGTGGTGAGAGCCTGGAAGTGCGAGACGTCGCCGGGCTCCGCCGGGTCGTCGTAGATCCCGCTCGTGACCGCGAAGCCGTGGCCGAGCTTGCGCAGCTGCAGGAAGCCGAGGCGCAGGGTGAGGAAGAGGCCGGTGCCGAGCAGGGCCAGCACGACCCACGGAACCTCCTGCCCCTGGAAGGGGATGCCGCGGTCCCAGAAGAAGGCGGCGAGGGCGGTGACGACGCGTTCGAAGACTTCCATCGGCGCTCGCTTTCGACGGGCAAACCCGAGCAGTTCCAGCACCCTACGGAGCCGCTCCGGGGATGTCAAGCCGCGCCGCTGCGGCGCCGGCGGCTGAAACATCGGTGGCCCACCTCCGGTTATGACACGATGTCGAGCGGTCGCCGCGCCGCCCGGTCGACTCCGGAGCTTCGATGAGCCACGCACCACCGCCTGCCCAGATCTCCCGCTCGCGCGCCCGGCGCTGGCTGCTGGCCGCGCTCGGGGTGGGCTGCGTCGGCTGCGGCGCGGTCGGCGTCGTGGTCCCCGGGCTCCCGACCACCATCTTCCTGATCGCGGGCTCCTGGTGCTTCGCGCGCAGCTGCCCCTGGCTCGAGGAGCGCCTGATCCGGGTGCCGCTGTTCCGGCCGTTTCTCGGCTACCTCGAGCCCGGCGCCGGCATGCCGCGGCGGGCGGTGGTGCTGACGCTCGTCGTGATGTGGCTCGCGATCGCCGCGAGCTCGGCCGTGGTCGGCCTCGGGGAGCCGCCGCGCCCCCTGCTCGCCGGGCTCATCGTCGCCCTCGGCCTCGTCGGCAGCGTCTTCGTGCTCCGGCTGCGGAAGCGCGGCGCCCCGGGCAGCCGGGCGTGAGCGGCTACGGCTCGGTCGCCAGGTACTACGACGCCGAGTACGACGGCTTCCGCCAGGACGTGGACTTCGTCCTCGAGCGCCTGCGCGCGGAGCGGGTGCGGGGGCCTCTGCTCGAGCCCGGCTGCGGCACCGGCCGGATGGCCGCGCCGCTCGCCGCCGCCGGCTACCGGGTCTGCGGCTTCGACCTCGCCGAGGCGATGCTGCGGCGGGCCCGCCGGCGACGCGACGGCCTGCCGCCCGAGGCCCGGCTGCGGCTCCGCTTCTCGCGCCAGGACATGGCCGACTTCCGCTACCGGCAGCGCTTCGGCGCGGTCGTGCTCGCCTTCAGCACCTTGAACCTGCTCCCCGACGCGGCCGACCGGCGGCGCTGCCTGCAGCGCATCGCCGACCACCTCGAGCCGGGCGGCCTGCTCCTCGCCGACCTGCCCAACCTCGAGGCGCCCGGCGCGGCGGGGCCGCGGCGCCACCGCACCAGCTTCCGGCTGCCCGGCTCGGGCCACCTCGTGACCAAGACCGTCGAGGAGCGGGACGAGCGGGGCGGCAGCGCGGTCGCCGTCCGCTACACCTACTCGGCGCGCCGCTGGCTCGACGACGCGTTGGTCGACGAGCTGGAGGTCGACTTCTCCCTCGCCCGCATCGGCCGCCGGGAGATCGAGGGCATGCTCACGGAGGTGGGGCTCGATCCCGAGTCGATCTGGGGCGATTACCTGGGCCGACCCTTCGCCGCGCGCAGCGCGCGCATGATCCTCGAGGCCCGCCGGCCGCGCTGAGCCGCGCGGCGCCCGGACCCTGGAAGGCGGGGCGCGGCACCGCTATGCTCACCCCGGAGGCACCGATGAGCTACCAGTTCTACCGCATCCTGCACGTCGCCGCGATCATCCTCCTCTTCACCTCGCTCGGCACCCTGGCCGCGCTCGCCGGCGCTCGGGAGGCCCGCCTGCGCCGCATCGCCGCCGTCGCCCACGGCCTCGCGCTGACCGTCGTGCTGGTGGCCGGCTTCGGCCTCCTCGCGCGGCTCGGCATGTTCGGCGCGATCCCGAACTGGGCCTGGCTCAAGCTCGGCATCTGGCTCGCCCTGGCGCTCGTCGTGCTGCCGCTCAAGCGCGCGCCGCAGTGGGCGCCGTGGCTGTGGGCGCTGCTGCCGGTCGCCGGCACCGCCGCCGCCTGGCTCGCCATCACCAAGCCCTTCTGAGGGCGCCGAGACGCAGCGCGTCACAGCAGCGGGAGCAGGAAGAGGCCGAGGGTCGCGGCGAAGCCGACCATCCAGACCGCCGAGCGCAGGCTGGCGAGGTTCGCGAGGTAGCAGGCGACGTAGACCACCCGCGAGGCCACGAAGATCGCCGCCAGGGCGTCGATCCGGACCGCGGGCGCAGCCAGGAGGTGCGCGATCAGCACCGCCGCGGCGAAGGGCGCGAAGGTCTCGAAGCCGTTGAGGTGCGCCGCCACCGCGCGCGCCCCGAAGCCCGTGAGCGCCGCCTGCTGCGCGCGCGGGTGGCGGTTGTCGTAGCCGCCCTCGCGCTGCATCGCCACCGCCACCGGCAGCTTGCTCGAGTACACGATCGCCCACGCCGCCACCACGCACCAGAGATGAACCGGCATTTCCGCCTCCCTGCTCTCGGGCCGGCCGCCCGGCCGCCGCACCGACTGCGGCGCCTCACGAGCGACCGCCCAGACCCGACCTCGAGCAAGGGTATACTCCCCCGGATGCAGGCGGTGGTCTCATGAGATTGCTTCGCCGGATCTTTCCCTTTCTCGATTGGTTCCGCGAGCTGACACCCGAGACCGTGCGCGCCGACTTCATCGCCGGCCTCACCGTCGCCCTGGTGCTGGTGCCGCAGTCGATGGCCTACGCGCAGCTCGCCGGCCTGCCGGCCTACTACGGCCTCTACGCGGCCTTCCTGCCGCCGATGATCGCCAACCTCTTCGGCTCGAGCCGGCAGCTCGCGACCGGGCCGGTGGCCGTAGTCTCGCTGATGACCGCGGCCTCGCTCGAGCCGCTGGCCACCGCCGGCAGCCAGCAGTTCGTCGCCTACGCGATCCTGCTCGCCCTGATGGTCGGCGCCTTCCAGCTCCTCCTCGGCATCGCCCGCCTCGGCCTCGTCGTCAACTTCCTCTCGCACCCGGTGGTCAACG
>JALOKS010000006.1 GCA_025456385.1 Thermoanaerobaculales bacterium
AGTTATTGCAAATAAATGAGTTAATGTTTAGAGGGCGGAGCCGGGGTGGTTGACAGAAGTGCTTGCGTTTACATTGCCTTAACGAGATTTCCGCAGTTCTTTCCACAGGCTTTTCCACAGCCGCCGCGACCTGCCTCAGCCGTCGGGGTAGGGCTCCTCCCAGTCGCACCGGCCGGGCCGCAGGATGCGCGCATCGGGCCCGCAGAGATCGATCAGCGTGCTCGCCGGGCCGCCCGCGGTGGCGCCGCCGTCGAGCGCGATCTCCGGCGCGCCGACCAGAAAGCGCAGTGCCTCGTCGACGGTCGTGCTCGGCGGCCGGCCGTGGCGATTCGCCGAGGTCCCGGTCAGTGGGCCGACCCGGTACATCAGCGCCCGCAGCTCGCGGTGGGCGGGAATCCTCACCGCCAGGGTGCCGGCGCTCGCGGCCGCGATCGGCTCCCGCGCCTCGAGCACCACCGTGAGGGCCGCCGGCCACAACCGCGACAGCCTCACCCGCCAGCGCTCGGGCACCACGACCAGGGCCTCGAGCTGCTGCCAGTCGGCGCACAGCACCGGCAGGCCGAGCTCCGGGGGCCGGTCCTTGAGGGCGCGCACCCGCGCGACGGCGGCAGCGGAGCGGGGGTCCGCCGCGAGACCGTAGAAGCTCTCGCTCGGGACCAGGACCACCCCGCCGGCCGCCACCACCTCGAGGGTCGGCGCGACCGCGGCCGCGACCTCGGCGGGCGCGATGAACGCGAGCCTCCTCATGTCCCTCCGAGCAGCGCCCGGGCGTGGGCGAGGGCGGTCGCGGTGAGCTCGTCGCCGGCGAGCATGCGCGCCACCTCGGCCTCGCGCTGCGCCGGGGCCAGGGCGCTCACCCGGGTGACGGCGCGGCCGCGCGTGACGACCTTCTCGACCCGAAGGTGGGCGGCGGCGCGCGCCGCCACCTGCGGCAGGTGGGTGACGACCAGGACCTGGTCGACCGTCGCCAGGTCGGCGAGGAGCTCGGCGAGGGCCGCCGCGGCCGCGCCTCCCAGCCCCGAGTCGACCTCGTCGAAGAGCAGGGTCATGCCCGCCGCCTCGTGACGGCCGCGCAGCACGGTGCGCAGCGCGAGGTGGACCCGCGACAGCTCGCCGCCCGAGGCGATGCGCGCGAGCGGGCGCGGCTCCTCGCCCGGGTTGGCGGCGAGCAGGAGCGCGCACTCCTCGACTCCCTCCGCGTCGAAGGCGACCGCCTGCCCGCCCCGCCGCAGGGGGCTCGACGCGTCCGCCCGCGGCCGCCACTCGAACTCGAGCCGGGTTCCGCCCATCGCCAGCCGGCCGAGGACCTCGGCGACCGCCGCCGCGAGCTCGCCGCCGGCGCGGGCGCGGGCGGCATCGAGCGCGGCCGCTGCGCGGTCGTAGTCGGCGAGGGCGCGCGCCGCCGCGGCCGCGGCCTCGCCCACCCTCTCCTCGACCGACTCGAGCTCCCGGCGCTCGTTCAGCAGGCGGTCCTGGCGGGCCAGCACCTCGGCGAGGGTCGCGCCGTAGCGCAGCATCAGCTGCTCGAGGAGGTGGAGACGGGACTCCACCTCGTCGAGGTCGTCGGGGTCGTCGTCCGGTCGGGCGACCGCCGCCTGCAGCTCGCGCACCACCTCCTCGACCTGGACCCGCGCCTCGGCGAGGCGCTCGATGCTCGGCGCCAGAGGCAGGCCGCACTCGACGAGGGTCTCGAGCTCGCGCTCGGAGCGGGCGAGCCCGTCGACGACCGCCCTCTCGCCGTCGCTGAGCCGTCCGAGCAGGGAGGCCGAGAGCTCGGCGATCCGCGCCGCGTGCCGCAGCACCAGCCGGCGGCGGCGGAGATCCTCGTCCTCGCCGTCGCGCGGCGCGGCGGCCCCGATCTCGCCGAGCTGGAAGCCGATGACCGCGAGGCGCTCGTGCCGCGTGGCCTCCGCCGCGCGCAGCCGGGCGAGCTCGGCGGCGGCGGTCTGCCAGGCCGCGAATCGCTCGGCGGTCGCAGCCCGCAGCGCGTCGTGGCCGCCGAAGTCGTCGACCAGCCGGCGCTGGACCGCGGGGTCGGCAAGCCCGTGCTGCTCGTGCTGGCCGTGGATCGCGATCAGGTGGGGCGCCGTCCGCTGCAGGGCGCCGGCCGTCACCACGGTGTCGTTGATCCAGCAGCGGCTGCGCCCGCCCTCGCTGAGCTCCCGCCGCAGCACCAGCTCCTCGCCGGCGGGGACGCCGAGCTCCGCGAGGAGGTCGGCGAGCCCCGGGCAGGCCCGGGCCACGAAGACCCCCTCGACCTGAAGCCTCTCGTCGCCCGAGCGCACGAGGTCGGTCTGAGCGCGCTGCCCGCCGAGCAGCTTCAGGGACTCGACCAGCAGCGACTTGCCCGCCCCGGTCTCGCCGGTGAGGGCGACGAAGCCGTCCTCGAGCTCGAGCTTCACCGCGTCGATGATGCCGAGGCTGCGGACCGAGAGCCTCTCGAGCATGCCGGCACATGCTAGCCCGCCCGGCCCTGCGGCGCCACCGCCCGGGTTACAATCGGCCGACCGCCAGCGCGTCCAAGGGAGGCCCGCCATGAGCCACGCCCCGAGCCCGGTCATCCGCCCCCGCGCCGCCGTCGCGCCGCAGCCCGTGCCGCGCTGCCGGGGAACCTCGATCCAGGTCCTGCTCGGTCCGGAGATCGGCGTTCCGAACTTCATCACCCGACTCTTCACCATCGCGCCCGGCGGCCGCATCCCCTGCCACCGCCACGACACCATCGAGCACGAGCAGGTGGTGCTCGAGGGCGGGATGGTGCTCACCCTCGACGGCCGCGAGACCGAGGTCAAAGCCGGCGACAGCATCTTCATCCCGGCCGGGGTGAGCCACTGGTACGAGAATCGCGGCGCGGAACCGGTGCGCTTCCTGTGCGTGGTGCCGCGCACCGAGGACTACCAGACCGAGTGGTTGGAGGGGCCGGCGGAGTGAATTCGGAATTCGGAATTCGGAATTCGGAAGTGCCGAACCGCGGCACTCGAAGTTCCAAAAGGCGCGGTTCCTGTCTCGTGGGGCTGACTGGTGGCCTGGCAAGCGGCAAGTCGACGGTAGCGCGGTTGCTCGCCGAGCGAGGGTTGCCGGTTCTTGATGCAGACACGGTGGTCCACGACCTGTATAGGCCGGGCGCGGCCGGCACGAAGGCGGTCGCAGAAATCTTCGGCCCCGGCGTGCTCGACGGGCACGGCGGGGTCGACCGCAGCGCTCTCGGGGGGCGGGTGCTCAGGGACCCTGAACTGCGGCTGGCGCTGGAGCAGGCGATCCACCCCCTGGTCCGCGAGGAGATCGCGCGCTGGCTGCGGTCGCTCGGCGAGGTCCCGCTGGCGGTGGTCGAGGCCGCGCTGCTGGTCGAGACCGGCTCGTACCGCGCCTACGACGTGCTGGTGGTGGTGGCCTGCGACCGCAGCCAGCAGCTCGAACGCGCCGTCTCGCGAGGCATGACCGAGGAGCGGGCACTCGCTCTCATGGACGCGCAGACGGCGCTCGAGAAAAAACGCGAGCTCGCCGACGTCGTGGTCGACACCAGCGGCGAGCCGGCGAGCCTCGAGCCCGAGCTCACCCGCGCCTGGACCGAGGTCGAGAAGCTGTGTGCCGCACGCCGCGCCGCGCGCGGTGTCTGAACCCGTATCCCGAATCTCGCATCTCGCATCTCGTATCTCGTATCTCGTATCTCGTATCTCGACGGAGTTACAGATCCCGGCGCGCCTTCGCCGCGGCCAGTGTGTTCGCCATCAGCATGGCGATGGTCAGCGGGCCGACGCCCCCGGGCACCGGCGTGATCCGCGAGGCCTTCGCGGTCTCGCGGTCGCCCACCCGGTGCATGCCGACGTCGACCACCACCGCGCCCTCCGCCACGTGCTCGGGCCCGATCAGCGCACACACCCCGGCGGCGGCGATCAGGACCTCGGCCTCGCGGGTGACGGCCGCGAGGTCGCGGGTGCGCGAGTGGCAGATGGTCACCGTCGCGTGCGCGTGCAGGAGCATCACGGCCATCGGCTTGCCGACGATGTCGGAGCGGCCGACGACCACCGCCCGGCGGCCCGCGAGCGCGATGCCTTCGCGCTCGAGCAGCTCCATGATGCCGGCGGGGGTGCAGGGGCGGAGCGCGGGCCGATTCTGCTGCAGCAGCCCGACGTTCATGGGGTGGAAGCCGTCGACGTCCTTCGCCGGGTCGACGCGGCGCAGGATCGCCGCGGTGTCGAGCTGGCGCGGCAGCGGCAGCTGGACGAGGATGCCGTCGACCTCCGGGTCGGCGTTGAGGCGGTCGACGAGGGCCTCGAGCTCGTCTTGGCGGGTCGCCGCCGGCAGGCGGTGGGTCTCGGAGCGCATGCCGAGCTCGGCCGAGGTCCTCGCCTTGGAGCCGACGTAGACCTCGGAGGCGGGGTCCCCGCCCACCAGCACCGCATCAAGCCGCGGCACGACCGCGCGCGCCGCGAGCTCGGCCACCGCGGCCGCGACCTCGGCGCGGATGGCCGCCGCGACCCGGGACCCGTCGAGGATGCGCTGGTCATCGCTCATGGTGTCTCCCGCGGCGGGCGCCGGCCCTCGTAGAGGGCGGCGACGCCGCCGGTCAACGGCCGCGCGCCGACCTCGACCAGGCCGGCCGCCTCGAGGCTGCGGCAGAGCGCCGCCCCCTCGGGAAAGGTGCTGACCGAGGCCGGCAGGTAGCTGTAGGCCTCGAGGTCGCCCGACAGCAGCCGGCCCAGCCGCGGCGGCACGGTGCGGACCCACCAGCCGAGCGCCGGCGCGAGCGGCCCGCGCGGCCGCGCGAACTCGAGCACCAGCAGCGCGCCGCCCGGCCGCAGCACCCGCACGAGCTCGCGCAGGCCTGCGTCGAGGGCCTCGAAGTTGCGCACGCCGAAGGCCACCGTCACCGCGTCCACCGTCGCATCGGCGAAGGGCAGGCGCAGGGCGTCGGCCGCGCACAGGGGCAGCGCCCGGCCGCGGCGACCGGCCTTGCGGCGGGCGAGCGCGAGCATCGGCAGGCAGAAGTCCGCTCCCACCACCGGGGCCGCGAGGGCGAGCGCGAGATCGCCGGTGCCGGTGCAGACATCGAGGACCAGGGCCGGCTCGTGGGCCGCCACCCGCCGCGCGACCACACGGCGCCAGGCCACGTCCCGGCCCAAGGACAGCAGCCGGTTGAGGAGGTCGTAGCGGCCCGCGATGCGAGCGAACATGGTCCGGATCTCGGACGACTGCTTGCTCAGGAGCTCGCGCCGCATGGCGCGCAGGGTACCACGCCCGACCCGTCCGACTCTGACAGGTTAAACGTCTGAACGTTCAACGTTTCAACGTTCAACGTTCAAACGCTTTCGAGGGCGGCGCGCAACGCGTCGAAGGCCCGCCGGCGGTGGGAGATGGCGTTCTTGTCGTCATCGCTCATCTCCCCGAAGCTGCGGCCGCCCGCGCCCTCGGGCACGAAGACGCTGTCCCAGCCGAAGCCCTGCCGGCCGCGCGGGGCGGCGGCGATGCGGCCCTCGACCACGCCCTCGCCGAAGACCTCCGTCTCGCCGTCGCTCGCGCACAGCAGGCAGCGCGCGGTGGCCCGCGGATCGCCGAAGGCCTGCGCGATGCGGGCGATGCCGGCGGCGCCGACGCTCGCGAGCAGCCAGCGCACCAGCGGGCCGGGAAAGCCGCCGAGGCCCGCGAGCTCGAGCGCGGTGTCCTCGACCAGGACCGGGCGCCCGAGCCGGCGGCAGGCCGCCGCCGCCTTGTCCCGCACCACCTCGCGGAGGTCGAGGGACTGGATCTCGGGCAGGTCGAGAGCGCAGCGCTCGAGCTCGCGGCCGAGCAGCGCCGCCGCCTCGCGGAGCTTGCCCTCGTTCGAGGTCACGAACACCAGCTCGTCGAGGCGCATCAGGAGCCGGACCCGACGGCAGCCCGCGACGGCAGGCGCACGGCGAAGATCTCGATCGTCCGGCTGAGACCCTTGAGCTGGACCGAGCCGAGCGGCTCGGTCGGGAAGAGCCCGGCGACCGCCGCGTGGGTGCTCTCGCCGAGGACGATGGTCCCGGGCTTCGCCACGTGCTCCTCGAGCCGCGCGGTGACGTTGACGGTGTTGCCGAGCACCGTGTAGTCGACGCGCTTCGCGGAGCCGATGTCGCCGACCACGACGGGGCCCGAGTTGACCGCCACCCGGACCTCGATCCGGTCGAGGCCCTCGGCCGCCCGTTCGGCGTTCCAGCGATCGAGGGCCTCGAGCAGCTCGACGGCCGAGCGCACCGCGCGCTCCGCGTGGTCCTCCTGCGGCAGCGGCGCGCCGAAGAAGGCCATGACCGCGTCGCCGATGAACTTGTCGAGGGTGCCTCCGTACTTGAAGATCACGTCGGCGGCGAGCGAGAAGAACTGGTTCAGGAAGAGGGCGACGTCCTGCGGCGGCAGGCTCTCGCAGCGCGCGGTGAAGCCGACGATGTCGGCGAAGAGGATCGATGTCTCGCGCAGGGTCACCGACGCGCGGTCGGCCCCGGAGTCCGAGAGCACGGCCTCGATCACCGCCGGCGAGTGGTAGCGCTCGAGGCGGTCGCGCGCCTGGCGCTCGCGGCGGATGCGGTCGTTGAGGCGGGCGCGCTCGATCGCCACCGCGGCGTAGTTGGCGAGCGCCGTCAGCAGGTCGAGGTCGGAGGTCGAGAACGAGCCGACGTGCAGCGGCGAGTCGACGTAGATGGCGCCGATGACCCGCTCGCGGTGCCACAGCGGCGCGCACATCGCGGAGCGGATCTGGTGGATGCGGACGCTGCGCCCGGCCTCGAAGCGCTGGTCGGCCTGGGCGTCATGGGTCAGGATCGCGACCTGCTGGTGCGTGACCATGTCGAGGATGGTGCGCGAGATCGGCACCTCGACCTCGCCTCCGGTCGGCGACTCGCGCACCCGGTTGAGCTCGAGCTTCGGCTCGCCGTCCTCGTCGAAGAGAACGATGAAGCCGCGGTCGACCAGGAGGTGGTCGAAGACCAGGTCCATGACCTTCTCGAGAACCGGCTCGAGCTCCTCGACCTGGATCAGCACCTTGGCGACCTGGGCGAGGATCTCGAACACCCGCTCGCGGGGGCCGACCTCCTTCGAGATCTCCTGCGGCTTGCCCTCGAGGCCGTAGTCCTGGTTGAACTCGGACAGCGGCCGCAGGTAGGTGGCCGAGGTCAGGCCGGAGACTTCGGCGGTCGAGGCGTGCTCGACGCTGAGCTCGAAGCTGCCGATGCCGACCACGTCGCCGGCGGCGAAGGTCCCGGAGCGCACGAAGCTCTCGTTGATCCGGATGCCGTTGGTGGACTCGAGGTCGACGATCGTGTACACCCCGCCCTGCTGCTCCACGCGCGCGTGGTGGCGGGAGACCGAGAAGTCCCGCAGAACGACGTCGTTGTCGCTCGAACGCCCGAGCGACAGCCCGTCCCGCACCGGGACGCGGTGGGCGTGGCCGCCGTCCTCGTACACGAACTCCAACATGTGCCCTCATTGTAGCGCTGCCGCGGCGGCGGTCAGCGCGCTGCCGGTCTCGGAGCTCCGGCGGCCGTCAGCGGTCTGAACCACCGCAGGAGCTCGCGCCGCTGGGCCGCGTTGCGCTCGCTGCCGGCGTCGAGGGCCGACAGCTCGAGGAACGGACCGCCGCAGGCGTAGAGCCGGCGCGCGGCGGGCAGCCCCCACTGCGGGTCGCCCTTGTCGAGGACGTTGACCCAGAGGACGCAGGCCTCGGGGCCCATCGGTTCGACTCCCGCCGCACCCATCGCCGCCAGGCGCTCGCGCTGCACGGCGACGCCGTCGACGGCGCAGCCTCCCCGCGCCCACCGTTGCAGGGCCGCGTCGAGGCCGGCGAATGCCTGCTCGTAGACCTGCGGGCCCCAGCCGTGGTGGCCGCCCTCCGGAATGACGATGAAGCGGCTGAGGCTGAGCGACTCGATCAGCTTGAGGAGCCCGATCCGGAGCCCGCGGTCCGCAGCCAGCCGGTAGCCGCCCGCCAGCAGGTCGAGGTCGCCGACGTCGACCACCTTCTCGACCGCCAACAGGCAGTCGGCCGGCGTCCGCTGCAGGGTCACCGCGTCCCAGCCCGGCAGGCTCGCGCCTCCGTGCGCCAGCGCCGACTGCAGCCACAGCTCGACGAGCGACCGCCGGCGCAGGGTGCTCGCCACCCAGGCCATCTCCTCGTCGAGCGCCTCCGCCGCACTGGCGTCGACGCCGCCCCTGACGTCCGGCAGGCGGTCCGCGATGAGGTCGCGGTAGCCGTAGGCGGCGGCCTGACGGAGCCGCTGCGAGGGCGAGCCGACAGCCTCCCGGTAGAGCGGCAGCAACACCGGGTCGTGGAAGGCTGCGCCGCCGAGCAGGACGCCGAGCCGCTCGTCCTCGGCGAGCGCGCCGGACCGCCACAGCTGCAGGAGCGCGGTCGGGCCGGGCCAGCCGCTCAGCACCTGGCGCTGCAGCGAGGCGCGGGCGTAGCGGTCGAAGTAGTCGCCCGGAAACCACTGCAGCTCGTCGGCGGCGAGCGGTGATGCCGCCGTCGCCGATGCCAGCACGAGCGCCAACACGCCCATC
This sequence comes from Thermoanaerobaculales bacterium, assembly GCA_025456385.1. GTDB lineage: Bacteria > Acidobacteriota > Thermoanaerobaculia > Thermoanaerobaculales > Sulfomarinibacteraceae > Sulfomarinibacter. The sequence goes on from JALOKS010000006.1 coordinate 8,512, forward strand.
GCCGCCCCCTCCGTTCCGTGCGAGGATACCCGGGATGAGCGCCCGCATGAAGCTGGTGGTCGCCTACCTCGGGGCGCCCTTCGCGGGTTGGCAGCGCCAGCGGAACCAGCCGACGGTCCAGGGCGAGCTCGAGCGCGCCCTCGCGCAGGTCACCGGCGGCCGCGCCGGCGCCGTGGTCGGGGCCGGCCGGACCGACGCCGGCGTCCACGCCGCCGGCCAGGTCGCGCACTGCGACCTGCCGGAGCGGCTGCCCCCCGCGGCCCTGGTGCGGGCCCTCAACGCGGCGCTGCCGCCGGCGATCCGGGTCCGCGCCGCGGCCCGGGTCGATCCCGGCTTCCACGCGCGGTCGAGCGCGCGGGGCAAGCTCTACACCTTCCGCGCCGGCTGGCGGGAGCCACTTCTGCCCTGGCTCGGGCTGCGGGTCGCGACGGTGGCGCCGGTCGACCTCGACGCGCTCGGGGCCGCGTTGCGGATCCTGCCGGGCACCCGCGACTGGGCGTCGTTCACGGTCCCCGAGCCGGGGCCGGACTCGACCGTGCGGACCCTCTTCCGAGTCGATCTCCGCCGTCGGCGAGCGGGCTTCGAGGCCGACTTCGTCGGCGACGGCTTCCTGCGCTACCAGGTGCGCCGCATGATGGGCGCCGCGCTCGAGGTCGCCGGCGGTCTCCGCAGCCCCGAGGACCTGCGCGCGCTGGTCGCGGACCCGCGGCCCGGCGCCGCCATCCGCACCGCGGCCGCGGGGGGCCTCTGCCTCGAGCGGGTTTACTATCGGAGCGGACCCTGAGCCGCAGCCCCTGAGGCTCGCCCTTCGCGCGCGACGACGACGACCGGGGCCTGCGGTCGCTGTGGTAGACTCCACGATCCTGGTGCTTTGAGTGATGCAACCCCTCGATGAGATCGCACAGCCCGGGTCGCGCGAGCGCGAGATCCTGGAGCGCCTCGACCCGCACCGGCTGCCACGCCACGTCGCCATCATCATGGACGGCAACGGCCGCTGGGCGCAGGCGCGCGGCCTGCCCCGGGTCGAGGGGCACCGGGCCGGCGTGCGGGCGGTTCGCGAGGTGGTCGAGACCGCGGCCCGGCTCGGCCTCGAGGCGATCACGCTCTACGCCTTCTCGACCGAGAACTGGAAGCGCCCGCGGCACGAGGTCCTCACCCTGATGGCCCTGCTCGAGGAGTACATCGGCCGCGAGCTCGAGACGATGCGCTCGAACAACCTCCGCTTCCGTCCCATCGGCCGCCTCGACGAGCTCGACCGCTCGGTCCAGAAGGCGCTCGCGCGCGCCGTTGCCCAGACCGCAGCCTGCACCGGCACCGTCATCCAGATCGCCCTCAACTACTCCGGCCGGCAGGAGCTCACCGAGCTCGTGCGCGCCGCGGTCGCGGAGGCGCGTCTCGGCGCCGTGGCGGCCGAGGCCGTCGACGAGGCCTGGGTCGAGGCCCGGCTCGCCACCAGCGGGCTTGCGGACCCCGACCTCCTGATCCGCACCTCGGGCGAGCAGCGGATCTCGAACTTCCTGCTCTGGCAGCTGGCCTACACGGAGATCGCCTTCAGCCCCGTCCTCTGGCCGGACTTCCGCCAGGCCGACCTGCTCGAGGCCCTGGTCGACTACCAGCAGCGCGAGCGGCGTTTCGGCGGCCTCGCTCCGCAGGCCGGGGTGTTGTCAGCGCCCGGCACCGCGCGGGCCTAGGCGATGGCGCGCGGTCAACGGGAGCTCGTCGCGCTCGCCGCGATTCCCGCCCTGGCGGCGATCGTCATCTTCCTGCCGCCGTGGGTCTTCCTGGCGGTGCTCGCGGCCGCGGTGGCGGTGGCCTGCGACGAGCTCCTGGCCATGGCGCGCGGCGCCGGCTTCATCACGGGCCGCTGGCTGCAGGTCGCATCCCTGCTCGCGCTCCTCGCGGCGTCCTGGACCCGCGGCGTCGGCGGCCTGGCGGTCGCGGTCATCGCCGTCGTCGTCGTCCTGCCGACCCTTCGCCTCGCCGACCCGCGCGCGCCGCAGGGGGCGCTCGGGGGCATCGCCGTCGAGGTCCTCGCCATCGTCTACCTCGGCGCGACGGCGGCCTGCCTCGGCTGGCTGCTGCTGTGGCCCGCACCGCCGCAGGGCCTCAAGCTCCTGTTCTTCTACCTCGCCTGCATCTGGATCGGCGACTCGGGCGCCTACTACCTGGGCCGCTCGCTCGGACGGCACAAGATGTCGCCCCGGATCAGCCCCAACAAGACCCTGGAGGGGCTCGCCGGCGGCGTCACGGTGACCTTCGTCGCCGCCTGGCTGGCGGCGTGGGTGCTGCAGCTCGAGCTCGCCGCCGTCCACGTGTGGGCGCTCGCCGCCATCCTCGCGGTCGCCACCCCGCTCGGCGACCTCATCGAGTCCCTCTTCAAGCGCGACACGGGCGTCAAGGACTCGTCGTCCCTGCTGCCGGGGCACGGCGGTCTCCTCGACCGCACCGACAGCCTGCTCTACCCGGCGCCCCTGGTCGTCGCCTACCTGGCGCTCTGCGGGCTCCTGTGATCGACGCCGACGACCCCGCCCGCAGCCCAGCTCCCGCACCGCGCGCCGAGCCTGGGCGGCGCGACGCCGGGAATGGCGGCATGCCGGCCGCCGGTTCGGACGAGCGATGCTGACTCTCATCGCCTTCGTCTTCGTGATCGGGGTGCTGATCACCATCCACGAGGCCGGCCACTTCGTGGTCGCGCGGTTGCTCGGCGCACCCGTCGAGGTCTTCTCGATCGGTTTCGGCAAGCGGCTGTGGGGCTTCCAGCGCGGCGGCACCGACTACCGGATCTCGTTGATCCCGCTCGGCGGCTACGTGCGCATCATCGGCCTCGGGCCGGACGAATCGGACGTGGTCGCGGGCGGCGCGGGTTCCACCGATCTCCTGCCCCGCTGGCGCCGCGCCCTCATCCTGCTCGCCGGGCCGCTGACGAACATCGCTGCGGCGGTGGGTTTCGTCGCCCTCGCCTTCGCGATCGGTGTCGAGACCGCGGCCTACCTCGAGGAGGAGCCGCGGGTCGGCTGGGTCGCCCCGGGCTCGGCGGCCGAGGCGGCCGGCATCCGCGAGGGCGACCTCGTGCGGGCCGTCGCCGGTGATGCCGTCGCGGCGTGGCGTGACCTCGAGATCGCCCTGCTGACCGCCGGCAGCGGCGAGCTCTCGCTGACGATCGAGCGCGCGGGAGAGACGCTCGAGACGCCGATCGTCCTCGCCGAGGCCGGGGCGCTCGGCGTCGCCGACTCAGGCATCGAGCCGCGCCTCGCGGCGATCGTGCAGCCGGTGGCCAACGGGCCGGCGGCGCGGGCCGGCATCGAGGCCGGCGACCGCGTGCTGTCGATCCGGCGCACCCCGGTCGAGGACCACGAGCCGATGCCGGTCGCCCAGTACTACGACCTGCCCCGCCTCATCGAGCCGCTGCCGGCGACCGAGATCGTGGTCGAGGTGCTCCGCGACGGTGCGACCCGGTCCTTCACCGTGACCACCCGCAACGAGGGGGGCACGGGCAAGATCGGCGTCGGCGCGGTGTTCCCCACCGTGACCCTCAAGCTCGCGCCGGGGGCGGCGCTGGAAGCTGGATTCTCCGAGTGCCGTCGGATGACCCACCAGACCTTCCGGGTCATCGGCCAGCTGCTGACCGGCCGCACCTCGATCCGCCAGATGTCGGGCCCCGTGGGCATCGCCCAGATCTCCGGCGAGGCCGCCCGCAGCGGGCTGCAGTCTCTGATCATGTTCATGGGCGTCATCTCGCTGCAGCTCGGCATCTTCAACCTGCTGCCGATCCCGATTCTCGACGGCGGCCACCTGACGATCATCGCCTTCGAGACCGTCATCCGCCGTGATCTCCCGCAGCGGGTCAAGGAGCGGATCCTCGAGGTCGGCTTCTACCTTCTGATCCTCCTCATGATCGTCGTCACCTTCAACGACATCGTCGGCCGCCTTCCCGAGAGCGTCCGCCAGTTCTTCTTCCGTGGCTGAGCCGGCGCGACCGACGTGCTAAGGTTTGCGCCGATGGCCCGACGTGCCCTGGCAGTGGTCGTCTTCGTGGCCTGCGCCGGCACGGTGTTCTGGTTCTCGCTCGTCCACACCGTGCACCGCGGGACGCTGGCCGTTCCCGACCTCGGGGGGCAATCTGTCGCCAGCGCCCGGGAGCGCGCGCACGACCTCGGGCTCGAGATCGCGGTCGAGGAGCCCGGGGTGTTCTCGGTCGCGGTCGAGCCCGGCGCGATCGCCGCTCAGGAGCCGGCGCCGGGCTTCCACGTCAAGGCCGGTTCCACCGTCACGGTTCGAGTGAGCCTCGGGGGCGAGCGCATCGCGGTCCCCGAGGTCAGGGGCGGCTCGCTGGCCAGCGCCGAGCGCGAGATCGAGCGGGTCGGCCTCGCGATCGGGCGACGCGCGCGGGTGGAGGCGCAGGGTGCGGCCGACCGCGTGGTCGCCACCGGGCCGCCGGTCGGCCGCCTGCTGGCGCCACAGTCCAGGGTCGACATCCTGGTCAACGCCGCACCGGCGGCGGAGACCTGGGTCATGCCGTCGCTGGTGTCGCAGCCCCTGGCCTCGGCGGAGAGGCTGTGCCGCGTCAACCGCCTGCGGCTCGGGCAGGCCCGCGAGGTCGACTATCCGGGGCTGGCGGCCGGGGTCGTCCTCCGCCAGTACCCGCCGGCCGGCTCGCCGGTCGCGGCCTCCGATATCATCACCGTGTGGGTGAGCCGATGACCGTCCGCCTCGCGCCTTCCCTGCTGGCAGCCGACTTCTCCTGCCTGCGGTCGGAGATCGCGGAGGTGCAGGGGCTGGGGGTCGAGCTCCTCCACCTCGACATCATGGACGGGCACTTCGTCCCCAACCTCAGCTTCGGACCGCCGGTGGTGGCGCCGCTGCTCCCGCACTGTCGGGTTCCGCTCGATGCCCACCTCATGGTCTCCGACCCCGACCCGCTGGTCGCCGAGCTCGGCGCGCTGGGAGTGGCCCGGATCGCGGTCCACGTTGAGACCTGCCCACACCTCCAGCGCAGCCTCGCCGGAGTGCGCGCCGCGGGCGCCTCCCCCGGGATCGCCATCAACCCGGCGACGGCGCTGGTCCTGCTCGAGGACGCCCTGGCGTGGGCCGACTTCGTGCTCGTCATGTCCGTCAACCCGGGCTTCGGCGGGCAGCCCTTCATCCCCGAGAGCATCGAGCGGGTCCGGCGCCTGCGGCGCATGGCCGTGGGCCGCACCCTCGACATCGCCGTCGACGGCGGCGTCGACCGCTCGAACGCCGGCGAGCTCGCGGCCGCCGGTGCGACCACCCTGATCGCCGGCTCGTCGGTGTTCGGCACCACCGACCGCCCAGGGGCCGTCGCCGCCCTGCGGCGCGCGATCGCCGAAGGAGTAGCCCGATGACGTATCCGAGACGCGTGCCGACGGTCGTGCTCGCGGCCCTTCTGATGACGGCCGCCTGCGCGAGCGGCAAGCGCGAGAGCGACCTCCTCGACCAGCTGGCGAACCTGGACAAGGAAACGATCTTCGAGCAGGCCGAGGCCCTGTACCAGGAGAAGGAGTACGCCCGGTCGCGCGACCTCTTCGGCTTCGTCTACGACACCTTCCCGAACGACCCCCTGGGTCACAAGGCGGCCCTGCGGGTCGCCGACACCTACGCGATCAAGAGGGACGTCGGCAACCTGACCGAGGCGCGCCTCCGCTACCGCGACTTCGCCAACCGCTACCCGAACGACCCCGACCGCGACTACGCGCTGTTCATGGTCGGTCAGACCTACTCGGCCCGCAGGCTGCGCCCCGACCGCGACCTCAGCGACATCGGCGAGGCCCTCGCCGCCTACCAGCAGCTGATCGCCCTCTACCCGAACTCGACGCACCTCGCCGAGGCCGAGGCGCAGGTGCAGGAGCTGCGCGAGCTGCTCGCCGAACATGACTGGCTTGTCGCCGACTTTTATCGCAAGAATAGGTTCTACCAAGGGGCTCTGTGGCGCCTTGAATATATCGTGGAAAACTACCCGAATTACTCGAAAATCGAGCTTGTCAACTCGCGGATTAGCGAGCTGCAAACCTTGATTCAAGAGCGCGAAGCAGCGTGGAAAAAGCGGCTCGAAGAGCTGCAGAAACAGCCTGAGGATTGACGGATCGGCGGGCGCTGGGTTAACCTGAAGTCGTGGTATCTACAGCGGGGAGAGGGCTTATGAGCGCCACGATTCGGATCGCCATCATCGCCGTTCTGCTTCCTCTGGCGGTCGCGGCTCAGTCGGTGGCACCGCCTCCGAGGCCGCTGCACCTCGTCAACGACCACTGGACGCCTTACGATCCGCCCTCCGAGTTTCCCGAGAACGCCGTGGTCCACACCATCGTCAAGGGCGACACCCTGTGGGACCTCGCGGCCCACTACCTCGGCGACCCCTTCCTGTGGCCGCAGATCTGGGAGCGCAACCCCTACATCAAGGACTCGCACTGGATCTACCCCGGCGACCCCCTGGTCATCGACCTCGCGGTGCAGGAGGCGGCGCCGGTCGCGGAGGCGGTCCCGGCGGCTGAGGAGCCGGTCCCGGAGCCCGTCCCTGATGCCGGTGTCGGGGCCGTGGAGGAAGCGCCACATCCGCTCGGCAGCTCGGCCGACGTCTACTGCTTCGCCGAGCTCGTCCAGGACGAGGGCGTCTTCTCGCGCACGATCAGCTCGGCGGAGCGCATCACTTTCCAGGACCAGTACTCGGAAGGCGACATCGTCTACGTCGACGGCGGCGCCGCGCAGGGCATGCAGGCGGGGGACCGCTTCTTCATCCTCCACCGCATCCGCCCGCTCGCCCACCCGGTGTCGGGTTCCAGGCTCGGCGTGGTCTACAGCCAGGTCGGCCAGCTCAAGATCCTGTGCGCGCAGGAGAACACGTCGATCGCCGAGATCACGATGGCCTGTGACCCGGTCTCGATCGGGGACGTGCTGAAGCCCTTCTCGCCGATTCCGGTGCCGCTGGTGATCAGCCCCGACCCGGCCGACCGCTGCGACCTGCCCAACGGCAAGCCGCTCGGCTACCTCACCTACAACCGGGACGACCAGATCGACATCGGCACCCACTGGCTGGTGTTCCTCGACCTCGGCGCCGCCGACGGCGTCTATCCGGGCACCTTCGTCACCGTGTTCCGCGACAACCCGGTGGTGGGGATGCCGCGGCTGGTGATGGGCGAGGCGGGCGTGCTGCGCACCGACGAGACCTACTCGACCGCCATCATCACCCGCGCCTGGGCGCCGCTCGCCATCGGCGACCGCATCGAGATCAAGTAGCCCGCGCTCCCGACACGTCCGGGGCCCCGCGTGCGGGGCCCCTTTTTGTTATGCTCGCGGCGTGCTCCCGGGCTGGGTCTTCGACGACGCCGATCGCGCTTTCATGGCGCTCGCCTTGGCAGAGGCGGAGGCAGCTGCGGTGCGCAGCGAGGTGCCCGTCGGGGCGGTGGTCGTTCGCGACGGCGAGCTCGTGGCCCGCGCCGGCAACCGGCGGGTCGAGCTCGGCGACCCGACCGCTCATGCCGAGCTGCTGGTGGTCGCCGCGGCCGGCCGTCGTCTCGGCGACTGGCGGCTCGCGGGCTGCACGCTGTACGTCACCCTGGAGCCCTGCCCGATGTGCACCGCGGCCTGCCGTCAGGCGCGTCTCGGGCTCGTCGTGTGGGGTGCCGCGGACCCGCAGCTCGGCGCCTGCGGCTCGGTGCTGGACCTCGCCGGCGACCCCCGCCTCGGCCCACCCCTCGCCCAGCGCGGCGGGCTCGAGGCCGAGGCCTGCGCCGCCCTCGTGCGCGGCTTCTTTGCCAAACGGCGCTGAGCGTCGTAGAATACAGGGTCCGCGCGGAGAGGTGCCGGAGTGGTCGATCGGGGCGGTCTCGAAAACCGTTGACCTTTCACGAGGTCCGAGGGTTCGAATCCCTCCCTCTCCGCCAGCTTCCTTGACAACCCGACCGGAGAGGTGTCCGAGTGGCCGAAGGAGCACGCTTGGAAAGCGTGTGTGGGGGCAACTCCACCGCGGGTTCGAATCCCGCCCTCTCCGCCACTGCCACCGAGCCCGGCATGGAGCTCGGGCCCTGTGCATCGTCGTCCTCCGAACCGTGTCAGGCCCGGAAGGGAGCAGCACTCAGGGGGAACGCGACGAGTGCCGCAGGTCGCCTGAGCTCCATGGCGGGCTCGTCCGTCGTCGGCGCCGGCACCCGGGCTCGCGGCCCTGCCCGCTCCCGCACCGGCGCATCTCAGCCGAAGACGCCCGGGAAGCGCTCCAGAATCGCCGCCGCGGCGGCCGCTGCGCCGTCGTCGGTCGACGGCTCGCGCGGCGCCATCGCCAGCAGCTCGGCCACCACGGGCAGCCAGCGCCCGGTCGCGAAGGTCTCGCGGTCGAGCTCGCGGGCGTTGAGCCGCGCCTCGACGAAGCTCGCCAGCACCGGCGACTCCGGAAACTCCGGTCGGCTGAGGTAGGCGAAGGCGACCCCCGTGCGCAGCGCCTCGGCGGTGGTGCTGTAGCCCAGCTTGCCGACCACCGCGTCGGCGGCCGCCACGAGGTCGGGGTGGTAGTGACGGCCGTGAAAGGGCAGCGTCAGGAGGCGGCCGCGGCGCCCGGCACGCGCGGCGCCGCCCGGAACCACCGTCCAGGCGCCCGCCGCAGCCAGGCCCCCGAGCGGGCCGTAGTCCCAGGGCACGCCGCCCATGCTCGCGAGCACCACCGGCTGGCCGTCCGGCGGGATGCCGAGGAGGCGGCGCACGGTCTCCCGCGGCAGACGCGGCCGGCGCGCGATCGGAGGCACCGCCGTCGCACCGGCGACCTCCTCGCAGCAGGGCCGGGCCTGGACCCGGAGCTCGGCCCGTGCCACGTCCTCCGCCATCTCCCGGCCGAGCCGCTGCAGCGCGCGCGGCGCGCCCGGCAGGCGGTCGTAGATCCAGCCCCAGGTGAAGCTCTCGACCAGCACCGCGGGCAGCCCGGCGCAGGCGGCGACCCGCAGGCCGAGGGCCGAGATGTCGGCGACGACGAGCGCGCAGCCGAGGGACTCGAGATGCCGCGCCAGCCGTGCGACGGCCGCCGGGTCGTTCCAGGGCGAGGCCGCCAGGCGCTCGACCGTGGCCGCGGGATCGGCGTCGAGCGGCGAGGTCTGCACGAGCCCGACGTCGCAGGCCACGCGGTGGTAGCGGAAGGGAGCGGCGAGCGACTCGCTGAAGAACCACCGCGGCACGGTCGTGAAGAGGTGGATCTCGAGACCGGGGCGACGGTCGGCGAGGGCCTCGAGCACCGCGGCGGCCCGCGCCGCGTGCCCGAAGCCGTGCGGCGAGACGAAGAAGGCGACGGCCACCATGCCCGCCGAGTGTAGTCCGCTCCCTGCGCGCCGATCCCGGCCCGCCTCGCCCTGTGCTACGATGCGGCCGTGCGACGCGCTCTCGTCACGCTGCTCGTGATCGTGTCCGTGGCCGGGTTTGCGGACGCGCAGAGTGCGTCGGCCCGTGCCTGGCAACAGCGCCTGCAGCTCGAGATCCCCCTACCGGTCCCGCTGGTTGCGCTCGAGGCGGTCAACCCGTTCGCGGTCGAGATCGACGAGCCGCCGACACTGCTGCAGTCGACCCTGCCCCGCAAGGTCGACGTCGCGGGCACCGCAGTGGTCGCGGCCTACGTCGACGCCAAGGGCGAGAGCCTCGGGGGCGTGCCGCTCAGCCTGCCCTTCCCGGGCCTGACCGCGCCCCTCGTGCAGGGGCTGACCGGCGCGCGCTTCGACGCCGCCGCGGCCGGCCCGGCGCCGCAGGCGTCGTGGGTGCTGCTCGAGATCAACCTCGAGGGACGGGTGAAGGAGGCCTCGGTCCTCGACCCGGCTCTCGAAGCGCCCGACCCGGCGGCGCCGCCGACCCCGACGCAGCAGTCCGAGATGGCGCCCCCGGGCGCTCTCCGCAACCTCCCTTTCACGCCGCAGGCGCAGCTGTCGCGGACCGCAGCCCCCCGGCGCCTGAGCATCAGCGCCCCGGCGCGCGATGACGAGATCCCGGTCCGCGCCCTCGTCCACTTCACGGCCGACGGCCGCTGCGACCGCTACGTGCCGCTCGACCTTCCGGCGGGCCTCAACCCCTGGCTGTCGGCCTACCTCGCGAGCTGGCGGGTGCAGCCGGCGACCCGCGACGGGGCAGCCGTCGACTCGTGGTCGCTGTACTCCGCGAGGCTCGTGCTCAAGCTGTCCGGGCTCGACTCGACCGAGGTCCGCGTCGTCCGCGACCGCGAGTATCGGCCTGACGCGACGTGAGTCGGCTCAGCCGCCCCGGCGCACGATGCGGCGCCGGTCGCCGTGGCGCACCGTCACCCGCTCCGAGTCCAGCCACTCCAGGGCCGGAATCGCCAGCTTGCGGGTCAGCCCGAAGCGGTCCTTGAACTCGGCGACCCCGAAGTCCTCGACCTGCCAGTCCCGCACCCGCCCGGCCACCTCGTCGAGTACCGCCCGGTGGATGAGGAACTTGCCGTCGAGGCGCACCAGCCGGCGGCGCTGGACGAGAAACCGGCAGATGCCCTCCACCGCCTCCGGCCGCGCGGCGAGCTGCTCGGCCACCGCCTGCGGCGACGGCGCCTCGAAGCCGAGCTCGCGGTAACGGGCCTCGACGCGGCGTGCGAGCTCCTCGCCCGCCTCCGTCATGTGGCTGTCGCGGCCCGGCGGCACCACCCGCCCGCCGGCGAGCTCGATCACGCCGCGCGCCCGCAGCTGCTCGAGGTAGAGGTCGGCGAAGGGCAGTGCCGGCGCCGCCAGCAGCCCGCCGGCGAAGTCGCGCGCCGGAATGCCGGCCGAGACCTCCTCGCCGGCGAGGCGATCGCGGAGGGCGCGGGCGGCGGCCTTGGCGAGCCGCTCGACTTGCGCGGTGCTGACGAAGCGGGGCGGCTGGGTCGGGAGGGGACGGATCGAGCCGCCCTCGAGGAGGCGCCCGAGCGGGGCCTCGAGGGCCTCCTCGAGGGCCCCGAGCCGACCCGCCATCGCCGGCACCGCCAGGCCGGCGAGATCCTCCGCCTCGATCCAGGCGGCGAGCAGCCGGGGCCACGCCTCCGGCTGCACGGAAGGCAGCTCGGCGAGCGCCGCGGCGTCGCGGCGGCGCCAGCGCCGCAACCGCGCGTCGAGAACCCGGGCGCCGGCGAAGGTGTTGACCGGCGCCGGTCGGCGCAGGACCATGCGGTCGCCGGGAAAGAGCAGCAGGGGCTCGCGCAGCAGCAGCTGGCCGTTGCTGCGGCCTCCGGGCTCGAGGGGGCGGCGGGCGAGCCGCTCGATGCGGGCCGGCACCCGCGCCGCCAGGGCGTGGACCTCGACCTCGTCGCCCTCGTCGAGGGCCGCGGGGGCGGAAGCGAGCAGCTCGAGGTCGACGGTCGCCAGCAGGGTCGGCTGCCAGGGTCCCGGCGAGAGAACCTGGTGGCCGCGCTCGAGGGCGTCGCGGGCGAGTCCGGTGAGGTTGATGGCCACCCGCTCGCCGGCCTCGACCCGCTGGCGCTCGGCGCCGTGGACGTGCAGGCGGCGGACCCGCGCCGGGGCGCCGAGCGGCTGCACGACGACCTCCGAGCCGACCTCGAGCGCGCCCGAGAGCGAGGTGCCGGTGACCACGGTACCGGCACCGGTGAGGCTGAAGACGCGGTCGATCGGCTCCCGGAACGGGCGCCCGGCGACCAGGTGCGGTCGGGCGCGGGCGCCCTGCTCGACGAGCAGCCGCTTGAGCTCGGCGATGCCGGCGCCGGTGTGCGCCGACACCGGCAGGACCGGGACGCCCGCGAAGGGGGTGCCCGCGAGCAGCTCCCGCACCTCCTCCGCGGCCAGCTCGACGAGCTCGTCCGGCACCAGATCGGTCTTGGTCAGGGCCACCGCCCCGCCCGGGACCCCCATCAGCCGGATCACCTCGAGGTGCTCGCGGGTCTGCGGCATGACGCCCTCGTCGGCGGCGATGACCAGCAGCGCGAGGTCGATGCCGGCGGCGCCGGCGATCATGGTGTGCACCAGCCGCTCGTGCCCCGGCACATCGACGAAGTGGAGCTGGGTGTCGCCCTCCGAGAGCTCGGCGAAGCCGAGGTCGATGGTGATGCCCCGCAGCTTCTCCTCGGGCAGGCGGTCGCAGTCGGTCCCGGTCAGCGCCTTGACCAGGGTGGTCTTGCCGTGGTCGATGTGCCCGGCTGTGCCCCACACGACGTGCCGCATGTGGCCATGGTACACGGCGCCCGATCCCCGCCGGCGCCGCCTGCCGCGACCTTGGCCGGCGGCCGCGGAGCCGGTATTCTCGGCTGGTGAGCGCCGCAGGGGTCGAAACCGAGCTCAAGCTCCCGGTCGGGGACCACGAGCCGGTCCGCTGCGCTCTCGCCGCCCTCGGCGCGGTGCGGACGGACACCCTCGCGCGCGAGGTCAACCTCCTGCTCGACGGCCCGGAGCGCCGCCTCGCAGCCGCGGGCTGCGTGCTGCGGCTGCGCCGCTACGGCGACCGGCACCTTCTCACCTTCAAAGGACCGGCGAGCTTCGTGGGCGCGGTCAAGAGCCGGGTCGAGCACGAGCTCGAGATCGGGGACGTGGAGCTCATGCGGCGGGTGCTGGAGGCGATCGGGCTCGAGGTCGTCATGCGCTACGACAAGGACCGCGAGGCCTGGCGCCTCGACGAGCTCGCCATCGTCCTCGACCGCACGCCGATGGGCGACTTCGTCGAGATCGAAGGGCCGGCGGGCAGGCTCGAGGCGGCGGCGCGGGCCCTCGGCCTCGACCCGGAGGCGGCGGTCCGCGGCTCCTACGTCAGCCTGTGGCAGGAGCTGCGGTCGGCGCACCCCGAGCGCGCCCTGCCGGCCGACATGGTGTTTCCGGAATGAGCGGCTTCGCGGCCGCCATGGTGCTCGCGGCCGGCCGTGGGGAGCGGATGCGGCCGCTGTCCGACGTGCTGCCCAAGCCCGCGCTGCCGCTGCCGGAGGGGCCGGTCGTCGCGTCGGCCATGCGCCTCGCCGTGGTGGCCGGCGCGCGGCGGATCGTCGTCAACACCTGGCACCTCGGCGCGCAGATGGCGGCGGCGGCGGCCGAGGTCGCCCTGCCGGGAGTGGAGGTCCTGCTGTCGCCGGAGCCGACTCTCATGGGCACGGCCGGCGGTCTCGCCCTGGCGCGCGACCGCGGCCTGCTCGACGGTGAGGGGCCGATCCTGGTGCTCAACGGTGACGGCGTGCTCGACCTCGAGCTCGCACCGCTGGCGGCGCGGCACGCCGCGAGCGGCGACCTCGTGACGCTCGCGCTGCGCCCGCACCCCGACCCCCGGCGCTGGTCACGGGTCGTGCTTGCCGCCGACGGGCGGGTGGAGAGGATGCTGCCGGCCGGGCCGGCGGCGCCCGCGGACAACGGGATGCTCTACCCGGGGGTGATGGTGGTGGCGCGCGAGGCCCTCGCGCGCCTGCCGCCGGGCCCCGGCGGGATCGCGCAGCTGCTGTGGGAGCCGGCGCTGAGCGCGGGGCGGCTCGGGGGGGCGGTGGTGCCGGGGCGCTGGCGGGAGGTCGGCACCCCGACCGACTACCGCGAGCTGGTGGTCGCGCGGCTCGGTGACCGGGCCTGGGTCCACTCCTCGGCGTCGGTCGCGCCGTCCGCCGTCCTCCGCGGGGCGCTGGTCGGCGCCGGATCCCGCGTCGCCGCGGAGGCCGTGGTCCGCGCTTCGGTGGTCGCTGCCGGCGCGCAGGTCGGCGCCGGCGCCGAGATCAGGGGCTCGGTGCTTCTCGGCCGGGTCGCCGCGGCGCCGGACGAGAAGCTGGACGGCGTGCTGCGCGCCCAGGGCCCGCCGGTCTGCTGACGGGTCGCCCGCCGCCGCCGCATCACAGGCCCGCCTCGCGCCACTCCGGCCAGCCCGCGCGCCAGAGCAGGGAGTTGATCCGCGCGGTCGAGCCGTAGATCCGCAGCACCCGCATCCGCACCCTGTGGTCGCTCAGGTAGACCGAGCTCGGCGTGGCGCGGCCGTCCGGGCTGAAGGTGATGATGTCGCCGCGCCCCGCGCGCACCGGGTCGCCGGGATCGCCGGCGAGGCGGCCGCGGCCCGAGGGGTCGGGCACGAACTCGCCCGCGAGGATCCCGAGGCCGGCCTCGCCGGGTGCGAACTCGAGGACCTCGGAGATGAGGGGGTCGGCGCCCGACTCGAGGTCGGTGTGCAGGATGCCGTCGCCGTCGCCATCGGCGGCGATGAAGCAGCGCCACGAGCCGTCCGGCCGCCGCTCGAAGACGAGCCCGGTGGCGCGCTGCTCCATGACCGCCACCGCCCGGCAGCGGAACATCAGGCCGCGCAGCCGCGCCGCGGCCCCGGCGAGCGCCGCGGCCCGCCGCGCCTCCGCGAGGTCGGGGACCGCGACCCCGACGATGAGGGCGGCGAGGAGGAGCGCGGCGAGCACCTCGACCAGCGACTGCCCGGCCTCGCGGGCGGCACGGGTGCGGTCAGCGACCATGAGACCTCCCCGGAGGAAGAGGCGGCCCCGAAGGGCCGCATCCCGTCCACGCTGTGCTCGGGTCATCCGCCCCGGGGCAGGCCCATCCCGCCCGGAGCCGATGACAGTTGCTCGTCAGGCGCCGCTGCGCGGCGACCGCACCTTGGCGCTCAGGGTCGTCGCCCCGCTGGTCGCGAGGTAGGGACGCAGGCGCTCGAGAGCCGCCTCGCCGATCCCCTTGACCGCGACGATCTCGTCGACGCTGCGGAAGGCCCCGTTGGCCTCGCGGAAGTCGACGATGCGGGCCGCGAGCGCCGGGCCGACCCGCGGCAGCAGCTGCAGCTGCTCGGCGGTGGCGGTGTTGATGTTGACCACCCCCGCGGGGGTGCCGTCGGCGGCGACGGCGAGCGCGGCGGTGGCGAGGACCAGCAGCAGGGCGAGGGTCGTGGAGGTCTTCATCGCATGCTCCTTTCCGTTCGGGTTGGTGATCGGGGTTGCGGTCCGTCCTCAGCTGGCATCCATAACGGCCTCCTTTCGCTCGCCGCTCCCAGGGGCAGCTTCCGTGCCACCTGGAGTGGTTCTCGTAAGTATCTGGAATGAATGGCTTTCGACGAAGCCGGTCCGACCGGCCTCCGATGGGAGCTGACAACCAAAGCTGTCACCCCGACGGTGGGCTCAGGTCCGGGGACTGGAACAAATTTATGTCAGTGACAGCCTGCTATACTCCGCCGATGCGGCTCGGGAGCCAGCCCGTTCTGAGCGCCCCGCGATGGTCCCGGAGCAACGGTGGCGGCTGAGTACGCGCTGCTCGTCTCGGGCGGCTCCGGCGCCCTGCTGGCGACCCGCTTCGCCGCTGCGGCGCTCGCGAGCGGCCGGGTGGAGGCGCTGCACCTGGTGGTGACCGGGCCGGCGGCCAAGGTCCTCGGCCACGAGCTCGGGCCAGCCTGGGCGGGCGCCCGCGGCTTCCGCGACCAGCTGCCGGTGAGCGACGAGCTCCGCGCGCGCATCCTTCCGCACGCCGACTCCGAGATCGAGGCGTCGATCGCCTCCGGCTCGCACCGCCTCGGGGGGGTGGTCGTCCTGCCGTGCTCGGCGGGAATGGCCGGTGCGCTGGCTCACGGCATCTCGCGCGGTCTCGCCCAGCGGGTCGCCGACGTCGCGCTCAAGCAGCGCTGGCCGCTGATCCTCGGCATCCGCGAGACGCCGATGTCGGCGATCCTGCTCGAAAACCTGCTCCGCCTCGCGCAGGCCGGCGCGCACATCGTGCCGCCGCTCCCCGCCTTCTACCTCAAGCCCGACGCGGCCACCGCGCTGAGCACCTTCGCGGACCACTACTGCCTGCGGCTCCTGGACCTGCTCGGCCTGCCCGGCGACGACCGCGGCCTGCGGTGGAATGCGTGAGCCTCGGCACCTCGCAGCTCGTTGACGGGCTCGCCGAGACTGCCGACATGATCGCCTTCAAGCACACGGTCTTCGCCCTGCCCTTCGCCGTGATCGCGGCCGTTACGGCGGCGTCGCCGGGTTGGCCGTCGGTCGCGACCTGGGCCTGGCTCGCCGTCGCGATGGTCGCGGCCCGTACCGCGGCGATGGCCTTCAACCGCCTCGCCGACCACCGGCTCGACGCCCTCAACCCGCGGACCAGCGGCCGGGCGCTCCCCGCGGGCCGCCTCAGCCGAC
Source organism: Thermoanaerobaculales bacterium (assembly GCA_025456385.1). Classification (GTDB taxonomy): domain Bacteria; phylum Acidobacteriota; class Thermoanaerobaculia; order Thermoanaerobaculales; family Sulfomarinibacteraceae; genus Sulfomarinibacter. The sequence goes on from JALOKS010000006.1 coordinate 24,557, forward strand.
ACTTCGCGTGGGCGGTGACCGGGGTGTCCGCCGCGGTCCTCCTCCTCGCCGCGGCCGCACTGAACCCCCTGTGCCTCGCACTCGCGCCGCCGGCCCTCGCCGTGATCCTCGGCTACTCCCTCGCCAAGCGCTTCACCGTCGCCGCGCACCTGTGGCTCGGCGCCGCCCTCGGCATCGCCCCGGTGGGGGCCTGGATCGCGGTCAGCGGGCGCCTCGACTGGCCGGCGCTGCTGCTCGCCGCCGCGGTCGGCGTGTGGGTTGCAGGATTCGACGTGATCTACTCGCTCCAGGACGAGCACTTCGACCGCAGCCTGGGCCTGCACTCGTTGCCGGCGCGGCTCGGCGGCGCGCGCGCCCTCGGCGTGGCCAGGGCGCTGCACGGCTCCGCGGTGGCGGGCTTCCTGGCCTTCGCGCTGGCGGCGGGTGGCGGACCCTGGCGACTCGGCGCGGTGGCGGCGGCGGCGGCCCTGCTGGTGCGCCAGCACCGGCTGGTGAGGGCGCACGACCTGAGCGCGGTCGATGCCGCCTTCTTCGCCTCGAACGGCATCCTCGCGCTCGTCATGGGCGTTCTCTTCGTGGCCGCCCGCGTGCTCGAGCCCTGAGCCGTGGATGACGCGACCGCCGGCGCAGGCTAAGATCGGGGCGCGATGAGCGCGCGCAAGATGCCCTTCCGCCACATTGCCGTCGAGGGCCCGATCGGGGTCGGCAAGACCTCGCTCGTGCAGCTGCTGGCCGAGCGCTTCGAGGGCGTGATGGTGCTCGAGGACATCACCAACCCCTTTCTGCCGTCCTTCTACGAGGGCCGGCCCGGGGCCGCCTTCCAGGTCCAGATCTACTTCCTGCTGTCGCGCTTCCAACAGCAGCGCGAGATCGCGCAGATGAACCTGTTCCAGCGCCTGGTCCTCGCCGACTACACCTTCCCGAAGGACCGCATCTTCGCCTACCTCAACCTGGACGACACCGATCTCCGGGTCTACGAGAAGCTCTACCCGGTGCTCGAGCAGGAGGTCCCGAAGCCGGACCTCGTGATCTACATGCAGGCCTCGGGAGCGGTCCTGATGGAGCGCATCCGGCGCCGGGCCCGCGACTTCGAGCGCGGCATCGAGCCGGCCTACCTGCAGCGGCTGAGCGAGGCCTACTCCTACTACTTCTTCCACTACCGGGAGACGCCGCTGCTGGTGGTCAACACCGACGACATCGACTTCGTCAACGACCCCGCCGACCTCGAGGCGCTGATCGAGCAGGTCATGCGCAGCCGCCGGGGCACCCAGGTCTACGTGCCGATGGGCTCGCAGCGGCCATAGGCCCCACCGGAGGCAGCCATGCTCGCCCGCGAACTGTTCCGCAGCGACCCCGAGCGCATCCGCCGCCTGCTCGAGGCGCGCCGCTCCGAGGCGCCGCTCGATCGCCTGCTCGAGGTCGATGCCGCCTGGCGCGCGGTGCTGGCCGAGGTCGAGGAGCTGAAGGCGCGGCGCAACGCGGGCTCGAAGGCGATCGGCGCCCTGTTCCGCGACGGCCGGCAGGCGGAGGCGGAAACCCTCAAGGCGGAGATGGCGGCGCTCGGCGGCAGGGCCAAGGATCTCGAGGAACGGGCCCGCGAGCTCGAGCAGGAGCTCGGCGCCCTCGAGCTGACGATTCCGAACCTGGTCCACTCGAGCGTCCCCGAGGGACCCGACGAGAGCGCCAACCGGGTCGAGCGGAGCTGGGGCGAGCCGCCGGCCTTCGCCTTCGAGCCCAAGGCCCACTGGGACCTCGGGCCGGAGCTCGACATCATCGACTTCGAGCGCGCCGTGACCGTTGCCTCGAGCCGCTTCGCGGTGCTCAAGGGCCGCGGCGCGATGCTCGAGCGCGCCCTGATCTCCTACATGCTCGACCTCCACACCCGGCGCCACGGCTACACCGAGCTCATCCCCCCCTACCTCGTCAACGCCGCCGCGCTCACCGGCACCGGCCAGCTGCCGAAGTTCGCCGACGACCTCTTCCGCGTCGAGGGGCGGGACCTCTTCCTGGTGCCGACCGCCGAGGTGCCGGTCACCAACCTCCACCGCGGCGAGATCCTGAGCGAGGACCGCCTGCCCCTCCGCTACTGCGCCTTCACGCCGATCCGGCAGCACCAGTTCCACAAGGTGGAGCTCGTCCAGCTCGCCCACCCGGAGGCCTCGTGGCAGCAGCTCGAGGAGCTCACCGGCCACGCCGAGGCCGTGCTGCAGGGCCTCGGCCTCCACTACCGGGTGGTGAGCCTGGCGAGCGGCGACCTCGGCTTCTCGGCCGCCAAGACCTACGACCTCGAGGTCTGGCTGCCGGCGATGGGCTGCTACCGCGAGATCTCGTCCTGCTCGTCCTTCACCGACTTCCAGGCGCGCCGCGCGCAGCTCCGCTTCCGCCCCGCCGACGGCGGAAAAGCCCGCCTCCTCCACACGCTGAACGGCTCCGCGCTCGCCGTCGGCCGCACCATGGTGGCGGTCCTCGAGTGCTACCAGCGGGCCGACGGCTCGGTGGTCGTGCCCGAGGCGCTCCGCCCCTACATGCACGGCCTCGAGGTCATCGAGCCCGGCGACCTTGAGCTTCTTCTTCACCGAGCCGACCTCGACGGCCGCGATCGAGCGGTCGGGCCGCACCAGCGCAGCGGCGGTCAGGAAGCCCACCAGCTCGTCCACCGCGAACAGCGCCCTCGCCGCCAGGGTGTCGCGCGGCACGCCCATGTACTCGGCGTGCGAGGCGATGACCCGCACCCAATCCGCGGGCCAGCCGCGCTCGGCGAGGATCCGCGTGCCGACGTGGAGGTGGGTTTCGGCGGTCGGGTTCTGCTGGTAATCGAAGTCGTGGACGAGGCCGATCGCGCCCCAGCTCTCCTCGTCCTCCCCGAAGCGGCGGGCGTAGGCGCGCATCGCCGCCTCCACGCCGAGGCCGTGCTTGAGCAGGCTCGGGTTGTCCGTGAACTCGGTCAGCAGGGTCCAGGCATCCTCGCGGCTCGGCGTCTCCGGCATGGCGACCTCCCTTCGCGAAGTATAGCGAGCGCGGACCCTGCACCCAGCGCACCGGAAGACCGCTGAGCAATTTCTTCCATTCTGACGAGGAAAACGGAGTCATTTTGCAAAAATTCGCTTGACTCTTCGAAATTCCAGTCTCAGAATCCGCGGAACGACGCGCCAGGAGGCTTCACCGTGCCAACGACCCCGACCGCGATCCTGACCCGCTGCAAGAAGGAGAACGTCCACTTCATGCGGCTCCAGTTCACGGACATCGACGGCGTCATCAAGAACGTCGAGGTCCCGTCGAGCCAGTTCGAGAAGGCGCTCGACGGCCAGATCATGTTTGACGGCTCCTCCATTCAGGGCTTCACCCGCATCGAGGAGTCGGACATGCTGCTGGTGCCCGACCTCGAGACCTTCCAGGTCTTCCCCTGGGTGACGGATCACGGCCGGGTCGGACGCCTGGTGTGCGACATCGCCAACCCCGACGGCTCGATCTTCGCCGGCTGCCCGCGCAGCGCGTTGAAGCGCGCGGTCGAGCGGGCGCGGCGCATGGGCTACCGGATGATGGCGGGGCCGGAGGCCGAGTTCTTCCTCTTCCAGCGCAACCACAACGGCGAGGCCCTGGCCGCGACCCACGACTCGGGCGGCTACTTCGACCTCAGCCCGCGCGACCTCGGCGAGGAGGCGCGGCGCGAGATCACGCTCGCGCTCGAGGCGATGGGCTTCGAGGTCGAGGCGGCCCACCACGAGGTGGCGCCCGGCCAGCACGAGATCGACTTCAAGTACGGCGACGCCGTCGACACCGCCGACGCGATCGTCACCTTCCGCTTCGTGGTCAAGAAGGTCGCCCTGATGTACGGCCTGCACGCGACCTTCATGCCGAAACCGCTGGCCGGGGTCAACGGCTCCGGCATGCACACCCACCAGTCGCTGTTCTCGTCCAAGGGCAGGAATGTCTTCCACGACCCGAAGGGCCCGTGGGAGCTGTCGGCCGTCGCCCGCGCCTACATCGGCGGCCTGCTCGACCACGCGCGGGCCTTCGTCGCGGTGACCAACCCCCTGGTCAACTCCTACAAGCGTCTGGTGCCGGGCTACGAGGCGCCGGTCAACGTCGCCTGGTCGGAGAAGAACCGCTCGCCGATGATCCGGGTGCCGGCGCGGCGAGGGATCGGCACCCGCTGCGAGGTCCGCGTCCCCGACCCCTCCTGCAACCCCTACCTGGCCTTCGCCGTGATGCTGGCCTCCGGTCTCGACGGCATCGAGCGCGGCCTCGACTGCGGCGAGCCGGTCAACCGCAACATCTTCGACATGAGCGAGCGCGAGAAGCGGCGGCTCAAGATCGTGCAGCTGCCGGCGAGCCTCGACGAGGCGCTCAACTTCCTCGAGAGGGACGGCGTGATGCGCGAGGCCCTCGGCGAGCACATCTTCGAGCACTTCCTCCACAACAAGCGCACCGAGTGGGCCGAGTACATCAAGGAAATCCACGACTGGGAGCTCGACCGCTACCTCGACCGCTACTGAGCACGGGTGCCGGGCGAGCAGGCGGGCCCGTGCGAGGGTAAGCTTGGGCCGTGAACACGGTCCTCGTGATCACCGACGACGAGGCCCGGCGGAAGGTCATCGAGGCGCAGCTCCTCAACCATGACCTCAAGCTGGTCGCCGCCGGCTCGCTCGAGCGCGGCCTGGCAGTGGTCGAGGAGGGTCACGCGAGCCTGGTGCTCGCCGTCCTGCCGCTGGCCGGAACCTCGGCAGTCGGGGCGCTGCGGGCGATCCACGCCCGCGACCCGCGGCTGCCGGTGGTCGTGCTCACCGCCGCCGCCTCGACCGAGGAGGCCATCGAGACCACCAAGGCCGGCGCCTTCGACTACCTGCTGCTGCCGCTCGAAGAGCGGGAGCTGCTCACCGCGGTCGGGCACGGATTCGAGGCCGGCCGCCTGATGCGGTCGCCGGTGTCGCTCGACCAGGAGAGCGAGACCTGGTCGGGGGACGCCCTCATCGGGCGCTCGCGGCCGATGCAGGAGATCTACAAGGCGATCGGCCGCGTCGCCCCGACCGACTCGACGGTGCTGATTCGGGGCGAGTCCGGGACCGGCAAGGAGCTGGTCGCGCGCGCGATCTACCAGCACTCGGCGCGCGCCGCGCGGCCCTTCGTGGTCGTCAACTGCGTGGCCATCCCGGAGACCCTGCTCGAGAGCGAGCTCTTCGGCTACGAGCGCGGCGCTTTCACCGGCGCCGTCGGAGCCAGGATCGGGAAGGTCAAGCAGGCCGACGGCGGCACCCTCTTCCTCGACGAGATCGGCGACATGCCGCTCGCCATCCAGGCCAAGCTCCTGCGCCTGCTCGAGGACCGCAGCATCGAGCCGATCGGCGGCCGGCGGCCGATCGCTGTCGACGCGCGGATCATCGCCGCCACCAACCGCGACCTCGAGGCGGCGATCGACGAGGGGCGGTTCCGCAAGGACCTCTTCTATCGCCTGAGCGTCGTCCCGATCACCCTGCCGCCGCTGCGCGAACGCCTCGACGACCTGCCGCTGCTGTGCGACTACTTCCTGCGCCGGCTGACCACCGAGCTCGGGATCCGCAACCCCGGTCTGACGCCGGACGCCTACCGGCTGCTGGCGAGCCACCCCTGGGCGGGCAACGTCCGCGAGCTCGCCAACGCCATGGAACAGAGCCTGATCTTCAGCCGCGGGCGTCAGATCGACGCCGAAGCGGTCGGCGCGCTGGTGCTCACGCCGTCCAGGGGCCGCGCGGCCGCCCTCGCGGCCGGCGACGAGGCCCTGCGGCGCTGGGTGCACCAGTCACTCGCCTTCGGCCGCGAGGGCCTGCTGCCGGCGATCACCGAGCACGTCAGCGAGCGGGTGATCCGCGAGGTCCTCGCGATCACCGCCGGGAACCGGGTGCGCGCCGCCCGCCTGCTCGGCATCTCCCGTCCCACCCTGCTCGCCCGGATCAAAAAGTACGGGCTGGAGTGAGGCGCGACGGGGACCCCGTCTCAAGGCGTCGCCGACGGTTGAGGAAGCCCCCGCAAGGGGCTAGAGTGGGTCCCCGGCGGCATTCGCGCCAGGTCCAGGCGGCGACGGAGGAGCACCCAGCACCATGCCAATCGTCTCGATTTCCCAAGGCAGCTACAGCGGCTCGAAGCAGCTCGCGGACGCGCTCAGCAAGAGGCTCGGTTTCAAGGTCGTCAGGCTCGAGGACGCGGTCGCCGCAGCCAAGCGCTACGGCATCTCCGAGGAGGAGATGTACCGCGGCCTCGACATGCCGGCCAACTTCTTCGAGCGCTTCACCCAGCGCAAGGAGCGCTACATCCTCGCCATGCAGGCGACGCTCGGCGGGCTCTTCGCCGACGGCAACGGCATCTACTGCGGGCTCGTCGGTCAGTTCATCTTCCACGGCCTCTGCGGCGTCTTCAAGGTCCGGCTGGTGGCGCCGCTCGACTTCCGGATCAACGCCACCATCGCCAGCCTCAGGCTCTCCCACGAGGAGGCCGTGCGCTACATCCGCGACGCCGACGAGCGGCGGGCCAAGTGGGGACGGCAGATGTTCAACGCCGACCTCAACGATCCCGACCTCTACGACCTGGTCGTCAACCTCGAGCACATGAACATCGAGACCGCCGCCGACATGATCACCGGCATCATCAAGCGCAAGGAGTTCCCCGAGGACTGCTACCGCCAGTTCCAGAGCTTCGCCCTCGAGAAGCGAGTGCGGGCGGCGTTGCGCTTCAACTCGCCCTACGAGTCCGACAGCGTCCAGATCCAGGCCGCCGACGGCGTCGTCACGCTGTCGGGGGGGGCCTCCTTCGAGGGGTCGCGCGCGGCGATCGTCGACTTCGTGAGCCGCATCCGGGGCGTCCGCAAGGTCGTGACCGACGCCGGCGAGGTCGCCTCGGTGGACTCCACCCTCGATCTCGACCTCGGCGTCTCGACCCGGGACACCACGGCGCGCGACGTCATGCTGCCCCCCGACGGCTACCCGCACTGCACCCTGTCGTGCACGATCCGCGACGCGGTGGTGGCCCTGAGCGCCTCGGCGGTGAAGCTCGAGGACGGCTACACCATGGTGCCGCGCTACGTGCTGATCCTCGACGACGAGCGGCGGGAGCTGCGCGGCATCGTCAGCCGCCGCGAGCTCCTGAAGGGCCTCATCCCCCACCTCCAGCGGGACAAGGAGTCGGAGGCCCAGATCCGCAAGCTGGTGCCCTTCGCCGGCCAGGTGCCGACTGACCTGCTCATCCGCTGGACCTCGCTCTTCACCCCCGCCGCGCTGGAGGCGGCGCGGCGCCCGGTGAGCTCGATCATGGTGCCCATCCGGGGCACCGTCCAGGTCGGCGACTCCCTGTCGACCGTCATCTCGACCATGCTCACCCACGGCGTCGACCTCGTGCCGGTTCTCGACGGCCAGCGGGTCGCCGGCGTGGTGCTGATGACCAACATCTTCGACATCGTCGCCCAGTTCGTGATGGAGCACGGCGGGACCGGCCCGCGGGGGCGCGGCTGATGGCCGACGCAGTCGCCGCCGGTAAGCAGCGCCGCCCGCTCCTCTTCCGCCCCCGACCGCACTCCGAGATCGACTGGAAGCGGATCTTCTTCCTGAGCCTCGGGCTGGGGCTGTTCTTCGCCGTCCATCTCTCCCCGCCCTGGCCGGTCGCCGTCGACCCCATGGGGGAGGAGTTCGTGCTCAGCGCCCAGGGCAAGGCGGCACTCGGGCTCTTCCTGCTCGCCGCCGTGTGGTGGGTCTTCGAGGTGCTGCCGATCGGCGTCACCGCGATCTCCATCGGCGTCGTCCAGGCCCTGTTCCTGATCCGGCCGGACCTCGTGGTGGCGGGCGGGGGCGACCCGATCGACGGCGCCGAGCTCGCCTTCAAGGAGTTCATGAACCCCTCGGTGTGGTTCATCTTCGGCTCGATCGTCATCGGCATGGTCTTCACCAAGACCGGGCTCACCAAGCGCCTCGCCTACATGATGCTGATGCTGGTCGGCGAGCGGACCAGCCGGATCTACCTCGGTTGCTTCGTCATGACCGCCGCCCTGACGCACGTGATGGCCCACACCGCGGTCGCCGCGACGGTCTTCCCGCTGCTGGTCGCCATCTACCGCCTCTACGAGGAGGGCGACACGCCCACCCGCTTCGGCAAGGGGCTCTTCATGGGCATGGCCTACATCGCCGGCGCCGGCTCCATCATCACCCTGCTCGGCGCCGCCCGCGGCGCGGTCGCGATCGGCTTCTACAAGGAGATCACCGGCAAGGAGGTCAGCTTCTTCGGTTTCAGCTACTACCTCTTCCCCCTCGGCTGGGTGATGGTGTTCGCGCTCTGGGCCCTGATCATGGTCCTCTACCGGCCGGAGCGCGCGGTCATACCCGGCCTGCGCGAGCGCGCGCGCGACCTCTACACCCGCCTCGGGCCGATCTCGGCCAAGGAGCTGCAGGCCGCCGTCATCGTCGTCGCCGCCGTCGCCCTGATGAGCCTTCGCTCCTTCGTGCCGGCGCTCGCCGCCATCGACAAGACCGCGATCATCCTCGTCGCGACGGTGCTGTTCTTCATCCTCAAGATCCTCGAGATCGGCGACCTCGAGGACGTTCCCTGGAACATCGTCCTCCTCTTCGGCGGCGCCATGAGCCTCGGCTACTGCCTGGTGCTGACCGGCGCCGCCGACTGGCTCGCCATCAACACCGCCTCCGCGCTCGAGGCCGCCCCGGCCCTGGTCTTCATCCTCGGCATGGCCCTTTTCGTGCTCATCATGACCAACCTGATCATGAACGTCGCCGCGATCGCCATCTGCCTGCCGGTGGCGCTCAAGATGGCGCCCTACCTCGGCGTCGGCGGCGACGTGATCTTCTTCAGCGCCCTGGTCACCGCCGGCATGCCCTTCCTGCTGCTGGTGGGCGCCGCGCCCAACGCCATCGCCTACGAGAGCAAGCAGTTCAGCTCGGGCGAGTTCTTCCGCGCCGGAGTGCCGGCGAGCGTGATACTGATGGTCGTGCTCGCGCTCTTCGTGACAGTTGTCTGGCCGCTGATGGGCATGGAGGTGATGGTCCCGAGGCCCTGACCGCGTTCGTGCCGCGGCTCATGACGGGGAGGTGCCGATGCCGACTCAGAAGGTGATCGAAGGCCACCGCCGGTTCCGTGAGAAGTTCGAGTCCGAGAACGAGGTCTTCGCCCGCCTTGCCGAGGAGGGCCAGAACCCGAAGGTGCTGTGGATCGGCTGCTCGGACTCGCGGGTCATCCCGGAGCTCATCACCGGCGCCGACCCTGGCGAGCTCTTCAACGTGCGCAACATCGCCAACGTCGTGCCGCCGGCCTCGGGCGAGGCCTGCTCCACCGGGGCGGCGATCGAGTACGCGGTCCTCCATCTCCGGGTCGACCACGTCGTCGTCTGCGGCCACACCGGCTGCGGCGGCATCAAGGCCCTCGAGGCACCCCCCTCGCCCGAGGCCGAGCCGCACATCGCCGGCTGGCTCGGGCTCGCCGCGCCGGCGCGGCAGCAGGTGCTCGCGCGCGGCACGGCACCCGAGGAGGTCTACCTCGAGACCATCAGGGCCAACGTGCTGCTGCAGTGTGGGAACCTGCGCACCTACCCCTGCGTCCGGGAGCACGAGCAGGCCGGCGACCTCAGCGTCCACGCCTGGCTCTACGACCTCCGCTCCGGCGTGATCGAGGAGTACCGGCTGGCCAGCGGCACGTGGGAGAGCGTCGCGCACTCCCGCTGAGCGTGCCCGCCCCCGCCGGCGCGTCCCGCGGCAGCTGTCAAGCTCCCCGACACCCCTGGCAAGTTTCTTGCCACTCCGGCCCCGTCGCGGTCCCGCCCCGGTCCGGGCGACGGGCATCTATCCCACGTTGCCACAATCAGTTCAGCCCGCATCACGCACCCCGGGAGGAGCCCGGGGCTGTGGCACGGGCGTTGCTCACCAGCAGGCGGGCCTGCCCGCCACGGAGGCACCTCGAAACATGCTGATCTCGAAGGACACCTCGATCCCGTTGTCCCGGCGCTTCCGGCTGCCGGCGGTGGTGGCGGCGCTGGCGGTGATCTCCGTGGCGCCGATGGTGATCACCGGCGCCATCAACTTGCAGCAGTTCCGGGCCGCCTACAAGGACAAGGTCCGCGACCACATCGGCGAGCTCGTGCAGCGCCACGCCGAAACCGTCGACGCCTTCGTCGAGGACCGGCTCTCCGACATCCGGGTCGTCGCCCGCGAGCACGAGCGCGCGGAGCTCGAAGACCCGGCGTCCCTCCGTCAGCTCCTCAACGTGCTCCGCGAGGAGTACCACGGAGCCTTCGTCGACCTCGGTCTGGTGACGCGGGACGGCGTGCAGATCGCCTACGCCGGCCCCTTCAACCTGACGATGGCCGACTACTCGTCCGCCGAGTGGTTCGAGAAGGCGCGGCTCCGAGAGCACTACGTCTCGGATGTCTTCGCCGGCCTGCGCGGCAGCCCGCACTTCATCGTCACCGCCGCCCGGTCGCAGGGCGACGAGCGCTACTTCGTGAAGGCGACCATCGACTTCGAGGCCTTCAACAACCTGGTCGGCAACATCCGTCGTCGAGGGTCGTGACGTGCTCGGCCGGGAGACCATCTTCGCCGTCACCTCGCTGCGCCAGGGACGGTGGTTCCTCGGCTACCAGCAGGAGACCGCCGACGCCTTCGGAGAGCTCACGCGGCTGGAGACCTCCGCGCTCGTGGTCTTCCTCGTGGCCGCCTTCTCCGCCATCGTGATCGCCTACCTGCTCGCCCGCCAGATGGCCGCGCAGGTCGCGGAGGCGGAGCGCAAAGAGACCCTGATGAGCGACAAGGTCATCGAGACCGGCAAGCTCGCCTCGATCGGCGAGCTCGCGGCCGGCATCGCCCACGAGATCAACAACCCGGTCGCGATCATGGTCGAGGAGGCGGGCTGGATCCAGGACCTGCTCGTCACCGAGCACGGATCCGAATCCAGCGAGACGCAGAAGGAGATCTCCCGCGCCGTGCAGCAGATCAGAACCCAGGGCGAGCGCTGCAAGAGCATCACCCACAAGCTCCTCAGCTTCGCCCGCAAGACCGACCCCACGGTCCGCTCGGTCGACCTCAACGCCCTCGTCGAGGAGGTGATCGACCTCACCGGCCAGAGGGCCCGCTACGCCAACATCAAGATCGAGACCCGGCTGAGCGCCGGCCTCGAGCCGATCAGCGGCTCGCCTTCCGAGCTGCAGCAGGTGCTGCTCAACCTCGTCAACAACGCGGTCGACGCCATCGGCCCCGACGGCGGCACGGTCACCGTGACCACCTTCCGTGACGGTGACGCGATCGTGCTCGAGGTCCGCGACACCGGTGAGGGCATCCCCGCGGCCAACCTGGAGAAGATCTTCGACCCCTTCTTCACCACCAAGCCGGTCGGGCAGGGAACCGGGCTCGGGCTCTCGATCTGCTACGGCATCATCCACAAGCTCGGCGGCAGGATCGGCGTCGAGAGCGAGGTCGGCGCCGGAACGATCTTCAGAATCCACCTCCCAACCGGCGGGCCGGCTGAGGCGGCGGGGGGCGTCGCCGCCGACGGGCCCCCGAAAAGTCGAGGAGCCACATCATGATCGAACTGTCGGTGCTGCTGGTTGACGATGAGGAGGCGTTCGTCGACGCGCTGGCGCGGCGCCTCGGCAAGCGAGGCTTCCGGGTCGCCACGGCGACCAGTGGGGACGGGGCCCTGCAGGCCCTCGACGAGGGCGGCGCGACGAGGACCGATGTCGTGGTCCTCGACGTCAAGATGCCCGGTCTGGACGGGCTCGAGACGCTGGCCCTGATCAAGGAGCGCCACCCCCTGGTCGAGGTGATCATGCTGACCGGTCACGCGACGGTCGAGTCCGCCATCGAGGGCATGAAGCGCGGCGCCTTCGACTACCTGATGAAGCCGTCCGACATGGACATCCTGATCGCGAAGCTCAGCCAGGCCGGCCAGAAGAAGCGCGACCACGAGACCAAGATCCTCGAGGCTCGCGCCACCCTGATCGCGCTCCGCCGCGGGGACTGAGCGATGGCCGGCGACGAGAGGCCGATCCGGCTGCTGCTGGTGGATGACGAGGTCGGGTACCTCGAGGTGCTCGGGAAGAGGCTCGCCAAGCGGGACTTCCAGGTGACGACGGCGCGCTCCGGGACGCAGGCCATCCGCTGCCTGCGCGACCACGACTTCGACGTCGCGGTCGTGGATCTCAAGATGGAGGACATGGACGGCATCGAGCTCCTCAAGGTGCTCAAGCAGATGCTGCCCGAGCTGCAGGTGATCATGCTCACCGGTCACGGCTCGGAGCGGGCGGCGCGGGACGGGCTCGCCCTCGGCGCCTTCGACTATCTGCTGAAGCCGATCGATCTCGAGATCCTGCTCGAGCGGGTGCTGGCCGCGGTCGGGCGAGGCGGCGATGGCTCCTGAACTCAAGGCGGAGGCGCTGCATTTTTTTCAGGCGAAGTCTGCCGGCCCGCGCAGGCCGGCTGCAGTCCTGTCAAGGGAGGGAATGGTATGAGCTTCTTCAGAGACTGGGGAGAGATGATGTC
>JALOKS010000121.1 GCA_025456385.1 Thermoanaerobaculales bacterium
CTACGAGGTGGCCTTCGTCTCGCTCGCGCACGACGACGCCGTCATCGCGCAGACCTTGGAGGCCTTCGAGGAGGCGGTGGAGGAGGTCGCTTGAATTTCGAATTTCGAATTTCGAATTTCGAATTTGGCCCCCGCCCGCCCGGCGATTTCTCGGGCCGTGGAGAAGATTCCGCGCCGGCCTGCCCGCTGCCTGCCTTCAAGCCTGCATGCCGAACCGTATCGCGGACCTACACCCTGGGTGGGTGGGCGGCAATTCGAAATTCGAAATTCGAAATTCGAAATCCGAGTCTCCTGCCATGAACCGCTTCCTCCGCGCCTGCCGCCGCGAGACCGTCGACCGCCCTCCGGTCTGGGTCATGCGCCAGGCCGGGCGCTACCTGCCGGAGTACCGCGAGCTGCGCCACCGAGCGGGCGACTTCCTGACCATGTGCCGGACGCCGTCGATCGCCGCCGAGGCCACTCTGCAGCCGATCCGCCGCTTCGGCCTCGACGCGGCGATCGTGTTCTCGGACATCCTGACGCCGCTCGTGCCGATGGGCGTCGAGCTGAGCTTCAGCCCGGCGCCGCACATCGCCAACCCGGTGCGCTGCGCCGGCGACCTCGACCGCCTCCGTCCGCCGGCTCCATGGCGGGGAACCGAGTTCCTCGACGAGGCCCTCGCGCTGGTGAGCGCTTCGCTCGACGACGACACCGCGCTCCTCGGCTTCTGCGGCGCGCCCTGGACCCTCGCCTCCTACCTCGTCGAGGGCACGACCTCGCGCTCCTTCACCCGCGTCAAGTCCTTCGCTCTGCACGAGCCCGAGGTCTTCGACCGCCTCGTCGACACCCTCGCCGACGCGATGGCGGACTACCTCCGCACCCAGGTCGAGCACGGCGCGCAGGCGGTGCAGATCTTCGACTCGTGGGTCGGCGCGCTCGCGATCGAGGACGCGCGGCGCTGGGCGCTGCGTCCGGCGCGGCGGCTGCTCGCGGCCACGGCCGGGCTCGGCGTGCCGCGGATCTACTATGCCCACGGCGGCGCCCACCTCCTGCACGACCTCGCCGATTTGCCCTGCGAGGTGATCGGTCTCGACTGGCGGGTCGACCTCGGGCGGGCGGCTCTCGCCCTGCCCGGGCACGCGCTGCAGGGCAACCTCGACCCCGGCGCGCTGATGGGCCCCGATGACGAGATCCGCCGCCGCACCTTGGCCATGCTGGCTGCCGCTCCGCGCCGCGGCTACATCGCCAACCTCGGCCACGGCATCACCCCCGAGGTGCCGGTGCACGGCATGGAGGCCTTCGTGCGGACGGTGCAGGGATACCGATATGAGTAGCAATTTCGAATTTCGAATTTCGAATTTCGAATTTCCCGCCCGCCCCCCCGGCATCCGGTTCGGCACGGGTCACGTTGCGCGTATTCCGGACGTCGATCCATCGATCTCCCGCTCGAGTTCAAACCGAACCCGCCAACAGTCCGTGGGTGGGTGGAGGCCAAATTCGAAATTCGAAATTCGAAATTCGAAATATTCAAATCGGCCTTCCCGATGACTTCGCGCCTCGACGTCTCCCTGCTCACCCCGGAGCTCCTGGCCCGATACGACCGCCCCGGTCCCCGCTACACCTCCTACCCGACGGCGCCGCAGTTCTCGGCGGCCTTCGGCGAGGCCTCCTACCGGGAGCGGCTGGCGGCGGCGGCACGCCGCGCCGACCAACCGCTGTCGATGTACGTCCATCTGCCGTTCTGCGAGGCGCGCTGCACCTTCTGCGGCTGCAACGTCGTCATCTCGCCGCGGCGGGGGCCGGAGGAGCCGTACCTCGCAGCCCTCGACTCCGAGCTCGAGCTGCTCGCGGAGGCGCTTGCCCCGCGCCGGCGCCTCAGCCAGCTGCACTGGGGCGGCGGCACGCCCACCTACCTCGACCCGGCGCAGTGCGAGCGCCTGTTCGAGGCCATCACCTCGCGATTCCCGCTCGCCGACGGCGCCGAGGTCGCGCTCGAGATCGACCCCTGCGTCACCACCATGGAGCACCTCGCGACCTTGCGGCGGCTCGGCTTCAACCGGGTGTCGATGGGGCTCCAGGACCTCGACCCGGCCGTGCAGGAGGCGGTCCGGCGGGTGCAGCCCCTGGGGCTCACGCGCGAGCAGGTCATGGAGGCGCGCCGCCTCGGGTTCGTGTCGGTGAACATCGACCTCATCTACGGCCTGCCGCTGCAGACCGAGAGCGGCTTCCGCACCACCGTGCGCGCCGTCATCCGCGAGCTCGCCCCCGATCGGGTGGCCTGCTTCTCCTACGCCCACGTGCCGTGGATCAAGCCCCACCAGCGAGCGCTCGAGACCGGCGCGCTGCCGACCGGCTGGGAGAAGTTCCGCCTCTTCCTCGGCGCCGCCGAGGAGTTCACCGCCGCCGGCTACCGCTTCGTCGGCTTCGACCACTTCGCACGTCCCGGCGACGAGCTCGCGCTCGCTCTCGACGAGGACCGCGTCCACCGCAACTTCATGGGCTACACCGTGATGCCTGCGAGCGACCAGGTCGGCATCGGCGTGACCGCCATCGGCGACGTCGCCGGCGCCTACACCGCCAACCAGAAGAAGCTCGCGAGCTACCAACGCGGCGTCGCGGCGGGCGGCCTGCCGATCGAGCGCGGCGTGCTGCGCAGCTCCGAGGACGAGCTGCGGCGGGCGGTCATCCACCGCATCATCTGCTCCCTCGCCCTCGACTACCAGTGGGTCGAGCGGAGCTTCGGAATCGACCCCCGCGCGCACTTCGCCGACGCCCTCGCCGCCCTCCAACCGATGGCCGCCGACGGGCTCGTGGAGCTCGAAGCCGACGGTCTGCGCGTGACCCCCGCCGGTCGCTTCTTCCTCCGCAACCTCTGCATGCCCTTCGACGCCTACCTCGCCGCTGCCGCCGCGGGACCGACCTACTCGCGCACTGTCTGAGCCCGGCCCGGACGGCGGCCCCGGCTATACTCGGCGTGTGCCCGATTCCGGATCCCACTCCTCCCGGCGTCGTCGCGGCAGGACGGCCAGGCATGGCGGCTGACACTCCTCCCCGCCCCCCCGACATCGTCATCCTCGCGGCGGCGATCGGCGGCGCCGCCCTGCTGTGGCTCTCGCGGGACGTGCTGCCCGTCGACATCACGCTCCGCCTGCTCCTGACCCTCGCGTGGCTGCTCGCGTGGACGCTGGCCGCCCTCGGCGCCGGCGGGCCGCTCCACCGCCGGCTGGTCGGCCGGGGCGCCAGCGCCCTCATCGACCTTCCCCTGACCGCTCTGACCGGTGCCGGAGTGCTGGCAACCGCGTTGACCGCGCTCGCCCTGGTCGGTCTCTTCCGGGTGCCGGTCGTGGTCGCGATCCTGGTCCTCGCGACGGCGCTCGGCTGCCGCGAGTGCCTCACTGGGAGGTGGCGGGAGGTCGCCGGCCTGCCGAGGCTGCCGGCGATCGCGTGGCTTCCGATCGCCGCCTTCGCCGCGCTGCTCCCGGTGCTGGCCGCGCCGCCCGTCATGTACGACGCGCTCAACTACCATCTCGCCTTCCCCGAGCGGTGGCTGGCGGCCGGAGGCTTCCTCGAGTTCCCGCGGCACGGCTTCTCCTACTACCCGTCGTCCTACGGCCTGCTCTACGGCTGCGCCCTGGCCGCGGTCGGACCCTGGGGCGCGACGGCCATCCACTTCTGGTTCGGCGTCATGGCGAGCCTGACCGCGGCGAGCCTCGGCGCGCGCCTCGGCGGCCCGCGGACCGCGGCCTGGGCCGGAGCCTGCTTCGCGCTGACCCCGGCCGTCCTCGAGGTCGCCACCTACGCGGCCGCCGACCTCGCGGTGGCGGCCTGGGCGGGCGCGGCCCTGGCGACCCTCCTGCTCGCTCCCGACGGCCCGCCCGACCCGCGCCGCGGGGCGCTCGCCGGCTTCCTCCTCGGCTGCGCGCTGGCCGCGAAATACCTGGCTTTCGCCGTTGTGCTGCTGCCGTTTCTGGCGGTCCTCATCTCCTCGCTTCCCCGCCGCCCGTGGCGCCGCTCCATCGCCGTCGTCGCCGCAGCGGGCGCGGCCGCAGCGCTTCCGGTGGTGCCCTGGCTGGCGAGGAATCTGGCCTGGACCGGCAACCCCCTCTACCCCTACCTTCAGAGAGCCCTCGGCGGGCCTCCGACCGGGATGGGCGTGGGCTCGCACGTCGTCCAGATCGGGGGCGCCGAGCCTGGCTCCCTGGCGTGGGCCTTCCAGTCGGTCGTCGCGCTCGGGCTGCGGACCGTCGAGCCCCTCGGGCAGGGGGGCATCCTCGGCCCACTGTGGCTGCTGCTGCTCGCCGTCGCAGCGCTGACGTCCTGGGGCGGCCGCGACCGAGCTCTCAGGCGCGGCCTGTGGCTTGCCGCCATCGTCGGCCTCGTCGCCTGGGGCGCCCTGGTCCAGATGGCGCGCTTCCTGCTGCCGGTCCTGGTGGTCGCGGCTCCCCTCGCCGGCGCTGCGGCGGCAGGTCTGGTTTCGGCGGCGGGCCCGGCGGTCCGCTGGTCGTTCCGACTCCTGCTCCTGTTCGCGCTCGTCTGGAGCTCGACCATGATCGCGACGACCCAGAACCTCGACCGGCTCGGGCTGGCGGCCGGCCTCCTCGACGACGAGGCCTACAGGGCGCGGTGGATCAGCTACGAACCCGTCGTCGACCACCTCAACCACGACCTCCCTCCCGGATCGCGGGTCCTGTTCGTCGGCGAACCGAGGTCCTTCTACGTCGATCTCCCGGTCGTCATCGAGGACCCGTTCCACACCCCGTTGCTGGTCGAGCTGGCGGCCGCAGGCGCTTCGGCCGAGGACATGGCCCGGAGCCTCCGCGATCTCGGGGTCACCCACCTCATGGTCAACACCCGCGAGATGCCCCTCTCGGCGCGGCTGCGGGGGGTCGACGACTTCTGGAGCCCGGCCACGCCCGCGCAGCGCGCGGCCATCGACGAGCTCCTGCAGCGCTGGACCGAGCGGACGGCGGGCGATCCGACCCTCTGGGTGGGCCGCATCAGGGCCGGAGGCGAGCGGCCGTCCTGAGGGCGCGGGCCTGACCGGAGCTCAGCCCGCGTGGCCGCTGTTCCGCAGCACCGCCCGCTTCTCCCGGAAGCGCGCGCGCACCGCGGTGAAACCGGCGTGCTCGATGCCGAGCTCGGTCGCGATCTGCCGCACCTCCTCCTCCTCGCGCAGGGAGATGCTGTCGTCCACGGCGGTGACCGCGAACAGGCAGTGCAGCAGGCGCTCGGCATCGCCCGCCGCCGCGACGCGGCGGAACTCGCGGGTCGCCAGATAGTCCTCGCTCGCGCCGAGCAGCTCGTTGCGGTGGGCCGCCATCTCGGCCACCAGGAGCGCCCGCTCCGGCTCGAGCCCGCCGTGGCTCGCGATCACCGCGGCCATGGCCTCGAGCTCGTCACCGGTGATCGCGAGGTCGGCGCGCGCGGCCCGTCCCAGCACCATGGCGAAGGAGGCCACCCAACGCGCCGTCTCCGGCGGCATGCCGGCCAGGCGCTCGACGATCTCGCGCACCGCCCGCGAGCCGCCGCCTGTCGGCGCCGCGGCACGGTCGCTCCCGCCGGTCAGCCAGTCGAGGAGCGACACTCTCACTCGCCCTTCCGACGCCGACCGGCGCGCGGTCCGTCCTGCCGCGAACCCGCCGCGGGCTCAGCGCCCGCCATGACGGACCACTCCGCGCTGGACCAGGTTGTTGACCACGAGCCGGTTCTCGAGCTCCGAGCCGGGAACCATCTTCAGGATCTCGCCGAGGGAGTACGCGCCGTTGATCCGCGACAGCAGGAAGCCCTCCTGCGGGCTGCAGGAGAGGCTGATCAGCTCCGACGGCGGGACGGCGAGCTCGAGCACGACGGAGTTGCTGAGCTGCAGGCTGCCGAGAGCATCGGCGATCTTCCGCTGCACGGCCTCGACCTGCTTCGTCGCCTCGCGGTCGCCGCCGTACTTGAGCCGGATCTCGCCGAGGCGGCGGTGGGCGGCGAGCAGGTCGCCCTCGCCCACCATCTCCTCGACCCGTTGGACCATGGTCGTCCACGCGCCCTTTGAGAAGCCGGGAATCGGAACGACCTCGTCGCCCGGAGCCCGCACCTCGAAGAGCTGGTGGGCCATGCCCTGGTAGACGAACATCATGACGTGGAAGAAGGCGAGCCGGTTCGCGAGCGCGATGCGCTCGATGCTGTTGGTGCCGTCGATCTCGCGCAGGATGCCGAGCTCGATCTCGCCGAGCTGCTCCATGTCGACGGCGCGCACCAGGCTCGGGATCCAGGTCTCGTCGGGGATCACCTCGCGGCACCGCAGCCACTCGTCCTTGCGGCGCACACCCTCGAGGATGATCATCTCGACCGGCAGGTTCAGGGGCTGGAACTTCTTCGCCGGGAGGATGTTCTCGAGGAAGCGGAAGTCGCCCTCCTGCCACAGGAACAGCTCGTAGATGGTCTCCTCGGTCTTGACCTGGAGGATGTGCTGGAGCTCCTCGCGGTTGAGGCGGCCGACGATCAACAGGAGCTCGCCGAGCAGGGTGCCGTACTGCTCCTGCATGTCGAGGAGCTCCTGCAGCTCCTCCTCGCCGAGGACGCCCCAGCCGACCAGGTAGTAGCCCAGAAACTCCTTCGGGTTCTCCGACGAGGAGGCGGCGATCAGCCCGTTCCGAAAGTAGATCTTCTTGTTGTGGGGGCTGCCCTCGACGGAGAGCGTGCCGGTCTTGCGGCTTTGGGACACCCACTGCAGCAGGTCCGCGAAGGGCATCGTGCGCAGGTTGCCGCTGATCGACATCACCACCCCGTCCGACGAGCGATGGAAGAAAGCCCCCCGACCGCGGTCGGAGGGGCTCGGCTTTTACTCAACCTCTTTCGGGTACGTAAGTTACGGCCCGGTGGGAATTATAGCACGGGCAGTCGCGAGGGTCGCGGAGGTGCGCCGGGAGGCCCTCCGGCCTCCCCCGTCGCGGACTGCGGCCCGGGCCGCTAATGGAGCTGGAAGTTGACTGTCACTTTGTAGAACACGCTCACCGGCGTGCCGTCGCACAGGGCCGGTGCGTAGCGCCACTGGCGGACCGCCTCCACCGCGGCTGCGGAAAGCCGCTCGTCAGGCGACTCGAGGACGCGGACGTCCTCGACCGATCCGTCCACGGTGACCACGAGCTCGACGATCACCAGCCCCATGACTTTCTCCTCACGGGCGCCTTCGGGATAGACGGGCTTGACCGTCTCGCGCAGCACCGGGTGGGTGATCTCGTCGCACTGGACGCTCGCGTCCTTGGTTTTCAGCTTCGCGTGCTCGCCGGAGTCGGCGTTCGTATCGCTCTGCGTCGAATCAGCGGTGGTGCCGCGCGGGCTGACCGGCGACAGGGACGCGGTTTCCGCTGCGCGGTCCTGAAAGACCGCCGACGCGCCCACGTACCCGGCGCCGGCGACCGCGGCGCTCAGAATGACGGCACTGACGACAAT
>JALOKS010000007.1 GCA_025456385.1 Thermoanaerobaculales bacterium
GCCATGACGCCGTCGAGGCCGTAGATGCGGGCGATGCCGTCCCCCACGGAGATGACGGTCCCGACCTCCGACATGTCGATGGTGGTCTCGTACCCCTCGATCTGACGACGGATGATGTCCGCGATTTCGGCGGCTTTGATCTGCATGTTCTACCCCTGTTGTCCCTGTTCGATCTCGATCTTCTTGCTGAGACGGGAGAGCTCGCCGGACAGCGAGCCGTCAAAAACCCGCGATCCGATCTGCAGCCGGAAGCCACCGAGGAGCTCCGGTCGGGTCGCGAACTCGGCGAGCACGGTGCCGCCCTCGAGCTCTGCGACCACCGCGGTCAGGCGCTGCCTTCCAGCCTCGTCGAGGGTCGAGGCGGTCTCGACGCTGGCCCGCGTGCGGCCGAGGGAGCGGTCGACCAGCTCGTGGTAGGCGGCGGCGATGTCGGCCATGTGCTGCATCCGGTAGTGGCGCTGCACCACGTGCAGGAAGCGCCGGGTGAGCGGGCCGACCTCGACGGCGTCGAGGCTGCGGTCGAGGATCGCCGTCTTGGCGTCGCTCGGCACCGTCGGCACGACCAGCACGCGAGCGAGCTCGGGCACGGCGGCGAGCGCGGCCGCGACGCGGTCGAGCTCCTCGGCCACCGCTTCGGTGCGGGCCGGCTCCTGGTCGCGAACCACCCCGAAGAGCGCCTTGGCGTAGGGCAGGGCACGGAATCGGGCCATGGTCACTCCTTGCCGCCGACGGCCCGCATCGCGGCCAGGCTGCGCTCGAGCACGCGGCGGCGGTCGTCGTCCGTCATCTCCCGCGCGAGCAGCTCGCGGGCGAGCTGGGCGGTGAGCGCGGCGGTGTCGCTCGCGAGCTGCTGCCGCGTCTCGGCCTCGCGGCGTGAGATCTCGTCGTCGATGCGGCGCAGGAAGCGCGCCTCCTCCTCGCGGGCCTGCGCGGCAATGCGCTCGGCCTCGGCGCGGCCGTCGGCGGCGGCGCGCTCCGCGAGGCGCGCGATCTCGGCCTCGAGCTCGCCCAGGCGCCGGCCCATCTCGGCGCGCAGGGTGTCCGCCTCGACGAGCTGCGCGCGGGCGCGCTCGAGATCGTCGGCGATGCCGGCGCGGCGGGTCTCCAGGAAGGCGGCCATGGGACGGCCGACGAAGCGCTGGAGGAGGTAGAGGAACAGGGTCAGGTTGGCCGCCAGCCAGATGAAGTCGGGGATGCCGGCGTGCGTGACGCCCTTGTCGACGAGAATCGCGAAGATCAGGGCGCAGACGAAGACCAGGGCCCAGCCGCCGGCGGCCCTCATGACGCGAGCTCCCGGCCGAGCAGGCGCCCGGCGAGCAGCCGGGCGAGCTCCGAGCCGCGGCGGGCGAGCTCCGCGCGGGCGGCGGCGGCATCGCGGTCGAGGCCCGCGAGCACCTCGGCGAGGCGGGCGTCGGCCTGCGCCCGCGCGGCGTCGAGGGCGGTCTGGCGGCGCCCCATCGCCTGCTGGCGCGCGGCGGCGCGTTGCGCGGCGGCGTCGCGGGCCGCCTCGTGCATCTCGGCCTCGATCTTCGCCAGCGCCTGGCGGTGCTCCTCGTTGCGGGCGGCCCACTCGCGCTGCGCGCCGTCGACGCGCCGCTGCCGGTCATCGAGGACCGCGCCCACCGGCCGGATGAGGAAGCGGTACACGAGCCAGAGCGTTGCCCAGAAACAGACCATGACGAGGACCAAGGACGCATTCGGTGGGGTCATCGGCCGCTCCCGGCGCGCTCCGCTCCCGTGCTCCGCACGAGGCGGTTCAAGCTAACAAATCCACCCGGCATGGTCAAGATGCCTGAACGGCTTTGGTTGTGGATTTTTTCACACCCTTGGCGTCCATGCTGACCGCGCCCTCGAGAAAGGCGCCGTCCTCCATGACCAGGGCCGGGGTCTGGATGTCGGCCCACACCCGGGCGGTGGCGTGGAGCGTGACCTGCTCGCCGGCGCGGATGGTCCCGTGCACCTCGCCGCCGACGACGCAGCGCGCGACCTCGAGCTCGCCCTCGATCACGCCACTCTCCCCGACCACCAGCTCGGCGCCCGAGCGGACGGTGCCCTCGACCCGGCCGTCGACCCGAAAGTAGGTCGTGAACTCGAGCTCGCCGCGTATCACGCAGCCGGAGTCCACGAAGCCGTTCAACGCCTCGCCGCCACGAGCCATCACGCACCCCCCATCAAGAGATCGAAGACCCGCATCAGCTCGTCCTGATCCGCGCAGCTGATGACGATCACGCCGCCGCGGCGCCGGCTGCGGATCTCGACCGGCGCCCCGATCCGCAGCGCGAGCCGCTGCTCCGCGGCCACCAGGTTGGGGTCGCGCGGCGGCCGCGCGGCCGGCCGCGTGCCCTGCTCCGCGGCCGCCTCGCGGGCGGCCGCCACGGCGCGCTCGAGCTCGCGCACGGACAGGCCCGTGGCGATGACCCGCTCCGCCCAGGCGCAGCGCTCGGCATCGTCCTCGAGAGCGAGCAGGGTCCGCGCGTGGCCCGCCGAGAGCTCGCCTCCGTCGACCGCGGCCTGCACCGCCGGCGGCAGCTTGAGCAGGCGCAGGGCGTTGGCGACCGTGCTGCGGTCCATCGCCACCCGCTCGGCGATCTCGGCCTGGGTGAGGCCGAGGCTCAGTCGCAGCTGCTCGAAGGCGCGCGCCTCCTCGAGCGGCGTCAGGTCGCGGCGCTGCAGGTTCTCGACCAGCGCCAGCTCGAGCTGGCCCGCGCTGTCGAGGCGCTCGCGGATGACCGCGGGCACGGTCCGCAGGCCGGCCCGCTGCGCCGCCCGCCAGCGCCGCTCGCCGGTGATCACGAGGTAGCGCTCGGGCCCGTCCTCGCTGACCACCAGCGGCTGCAGCACGCCGTGGCGTGCGATCGAGCCGGCGAGCTCGGCCAGGGCCTGCTCGTCGAAGCGGTGCCGCGGCTGCTCGGGGTTGGGGACGAGGTGGTCGACCGGGATCTCGGCGAGCCCGGTGCGCGCGCGCGGCGTGTCCGGGATCAGCGCCTTGAGGCCGCGGCCGAGGGCTTGCTTAGCGGCCATCGGCAGCCTCCGTCCGCTGCAGGTACTCGCGGCCGAGCTCGAGGTAGGCCTGAGAGCCCCGGCTGCGCAGGTCGTAGGCGTGGATCGGCCGCCCGAAGGACGGCGCCTCCGCGAGCCGCACATTGCGCGGCACCACCGTCTCGAAGACCAGGTCGCCGAAGACCCCGCGCACCTCGTCGGCGACCTGCTGGGCGAGCCGGGTCCGCTCGTCGTACATCGTCAACAGGACGCCGTCGATGCTGAGCGCCGGGTTGAGAAAGCGGCGCACCTCCTCGATCGTGGTCATGAGGTGGGACACCCCCTCGAGGGCGAAGTACTCGCACTGGATCGGCACCAGGAGGCCGTCGGCGGCGGCGAGCGCGTTCAGGGTCAGCAGGCCGAGCGAGGGCGGACAGTCGACGAGCGCGAAGTCGTAGGCCGCGAGCGCGTCGCCGGCGAGTGCGTCGCGGAGCCGGAACTCGCGCCCGACCATGCCGACCAGCTCGACCTCGGCCCCCGCCAGGTCCGGGGTCGCGGGGACCAGCCCCAGGAAGGGGAACTCGGTCGCGCGGGCGGCGGCGGTGAGCGCGACGTTGCCGAGGAGCAGGTCGTACGAGGTCGCCTCGCCGGCGCTCGGCCGCAGCCCGAGACCGGCGGTGCAGTTGGACTGCGGGTCGAGGTCGAGGAGCAGGGTGCGCCGCTCGTAGGCCGCCAGGGTGGCGCCGAGGCTGATCGCGGTCGTTGTCTTGCCGACCCCGCCCTTCTGGTTGGCGATCGCGACCACCCGCGGACGCATCGCTCAGGGCCTCCGCGCGGCGGCGGGGCGGCCGCCCTCGGATTCGGGTGGGTTCGTGGGTTTCACGTGAAACATGGTTGCAGCCGACAGAGCCGGCCGCGCTCGAGGCCGGGTAGCGGCGAGCTTAGCACACGCCAGCCGGCGAGCCCCTGCAGCGCCGCGACCCCGTCCTCGGTCGTCCACAGCAGCACCCGCCCCGCCGGGCGCAGGTGGTCTCCCGCCCACGCGAGGAGCGCCTCCGGAGCGCCCAGCGCTCGTGCGGTGATGCAGTCCCAGCGCCCGCCCGGCGGCAGCTCCTGGAAGCGCATCCGCAGCGCGGCCGCCGGCAGCTCGATCTCGCGGATGACCAGCTTGAGGAAGGCCCACCGCTTCTGGCGCGGCTCGAGGAGGTCTCCGGACCACCGCGGGCGGGCCACCAGCAACGGCACCCCGGGCAGGCCGGCGCCGCTGCCGACGTCGAGCAGGCGCCCCTCGCCGGTGAGCTCGCCGCTGCCGGCGAGGGCATCCAGAAGGTGGCGCTCGACCAGCTCGCGGCGGTCTGCGTACCGCACCAGGCTGTGGCGGGCCGACCAACGCTCGACGAGCTCCGCGTAGCGCGCGAGCGGCGCCACCGCCGCGGCCTCGACCCGCCCCCCGAGGAGGGCGGCGAAGTCGGGCTCGCCGCTCACCCGCCGGGGCCCTCGCGCGCCAGCCAACCGGCGACGATCGCGAGCGCCGCCGGGGTCATGCCCGGCACCCGCTCCGCCTCGGCGAGCGAGCGCGGCCGCTCCCGCGCCAGAGCCTCGACCACCTCCCGCGACAAACCGGGCAAACGGCGAGGATCGAGCTCGGCCGGCAGCGGCACGTCCCGCAGCCGGCGCAGGCGCTCGCGCTCGCGCTCGTGGCGCCCCAGGTAGCCGTCGTAGCGCAGCAGCCCGACGACCACGCGCCGCTCATCGGGATCCAGCCCGGCGAGCTCGTCGAGCTCGGCCGCCACCCGCTCGGTGTCCACGTCGCAGCGCCGCAGCAGCTGCGCCCAGCTCGCCGGCGCGGCCAGCTCGACGCCAGCCACGGCCAGCACCCGCTGCCGGGTCGCGGCGTCCGGGTTGAGGCGCGAGGCCTCGAGGGCCGCGCGGGCCCGCCGCCGCCGTTCCGCGCGCCGCTGTTCCACGTGAAACACCCGCTCCGGCACCAGCCCCAGGCGCCAGCCCGTCGCCATCAGGCGCTCCCGCGCCGTGTCGACGCCGAGGAGCAGCCGGTGCTCGGCGCGCGAGGTGAACATGCGGTATGGCTCGCGGTGCTCGCGGCCGCAGAGGTCGTCGAGCAGCACCCCGAGGTAGGCCTGCGCCCGGTCCGGCACGAAGGCCTCCTCCCCGCGCAGCCCGCGGACGGCGTTGATGCCGGCCACCAGGCCCAGCGCGGCCGCCTCCTCGTAGCCCGAGGTCCCCAGCAGCTGGCCGGCGATGAAGAGGCCCGGCACGCCGCGGCTCTCGAGCGTCGGCGCCACCTGCCGCGGCGCCACCACGTCGTACTCCACGGCGTAGCCGTAGCGGAGGAAGACGGCGCGCTCCAGGCCCGGCACCGCGCGCACCACCGCCTCCTGCACGTCCGCGGGGAGGCTGGTGGACAGGCCGTTGAGGTAGATGCTGTCGCCCGCCAGCTCCTCCGGCTCGAGAAACACCGTGTGCGTTTCGTGGTGCGGAAAGCGCACCACCTTGTCCTCGATCGACGGGCAGTAGCGGGGCCCGACGCCCTCGATCCGACCCGAGAACAGGGGCGAGCGGTGGAGGTTGTCCTCGATGATCGCCCGCACCGCCGGCGGCGTCCGGCTGAGCCAGCACGGCGTCCGGTTCGCCACCCCCCGGCTGCGCCACGAGAAGGGCCGCGGCTCGGGGTCGCCCTCCTGCGCCTCCAGACGCTCGAGCGCGAGGCTCGCGCGGTGCAGGCGCGGCGGGGTGCCGGTCTTGAAGCGGCGGAGCTCGAAGCCGAGCGCGGCGAGGTCGCGGCCGAGCTCGGTGCTCGGCCGCTCGCCGAAGCGGCCCCCCGGCCGCCGCTCCTCGCCGGTGTGCAGCACGCCGCCGAGGAAGGTGCCGGTGGTCAGCACCACCGCCCCGGCAGACAGGCGCTCGCCGTCCGCCAGCCGCACCCCCACCACCCGTCCGTCGTCGACCAGCAGGCCGACGGTCTCGCCCTCCAGCAGGCTGAGCCCGCGGAGGCCTTCGACCACCCGCCGCAGATGACGGGCGTACGCGGTCTTGTCGCACTGCGCCCGCGGCCCCCAGACGGCGGGTCCGCGCGAGCGGTTCAAGACCTTGAACTGGATCCCCGCGCGATCGGCCGCCCAGCCCTGCAGCCCGCCGAGGGCGTCGATCTCCGCCACCAGGTGACCCTTGCCGATGCCGCCGATCGCCGGGTTGCAGGGCATCTGCCCGACCGTCCCGCGGTGGAGCGTGACCAGCGCGACCGAGGCCCCGAGCCGCGCCGCCGCCGCCGCCGCCTCGCAGCCCGCGTGCCCCGCCCCGACCACGATCAGGTCCGCGCCCGCCATCTCACTTGCCGATGCAGAAGGTCGCGAACAGGCGGTCGAGCAGCTCCTCCGAGCCCAGCTCGCCGACCAGCTCCTCGAGCGCCCGGGTCGCCCACCGCAGCCGCTCGGCCGCCAGCTCGAGCTGCCGCCAGTCCGCCCCCGCCAGCTCGTCGCGGGCGCGCTCCAGCGCCGCCCGATGCCGCGCTCCGATCGCCACCGCGCCGCCCAGGTCCACAACCTCGCTCTCCGCCCGAGCCGCGAGCTCGGCCCGCAGCGCCGCCAGCCCCTCGCCGCTGTGGCAGGACACCCGCAGCCATCCCGGCCGCTCCAGGGGCCCGAGATCGGCCCGCGAGCTGAGGCGGAGCGCTGGCACCCCGGCGGGCGCCTCCGGCTCCTCGCCGGGCGCGTCGACGGACCACAGGAGCAGCACCAGGTCCGCCTCGGCGGCCGCGGCGCGGGCGCGGCGCGCCCCTTCGACCTCGAGCTCGTCCGTCGCCGCGCCCAGGCCGGCCGTGTCCTGCAGCACCAGGCGCAGGCCGCCGACCTCCAGCTCGCACTCGAGGAGGTCCCTCGTGGTTCCCGGCCGGGGCGAGACGATGGCTCGCTCTCTTTCTCCTAAAATATTGAAAAGAGTAGACTTGCCAGAGTTCGGGGCGCCCAGGATGACGACCCGCAGGCCGTCCCGGATGAGGCGGCCGGCGGGTGCGGTCGCGAGCAGGGCGGCGAGCCGGTCGCGGCAGCGTCCACCCCGCGCGGCGAGGGCCGCCTCCTCCGCGACCACGCCCTGGGCCGCGAAGTCCAGCGCCCCCTCGACCTCGGCCGCCAGCCCGAGGAGCTCGTCGCGAAGCTCCCGGAAGCTCGCCGACAGCGCGCCGTCGAGCTGGGCCCGCGCGTTGCGCGCCTGCCAGGCGGTCTGCGCCGCCACCAGGTCGCGAACCGCCTCCGCCTGCACCAGGTCGAGCTTGCCGTTGGCCACCGCCCGCCGGGTGAACTCTCCGGGCTGCGCCCGCCGCGCACCGGCGGCCACGCAGGCCTCGACGAGACGCTCCACCAGGTAGGGCGAGCCGTGCAGGGTCGCCTCGAACATGTCCTCGCCGGTGGCCGAGCGCGGCCCCGGGAAGGGAATCACCAGCGCGCGCTCGAGCTCGCGGCCGGACGCGTCGAAGAGCGGCGCGAGCGTCGCCCGCCACCCCCGCGCGAAGCTCAGGTCCGGGCAGACCCGGGCCGCGACCGTAGCCGCCCCCGCGCCGCTGACCCGCACCACCGCCAGCGCCCCGCGACCGGCAGCGGTGGCGCGCGCGACGATGGTGTCAGCGCCGCCGACGAGGGCGGATGACAACCCGCTTGAGGAAGCCGTCGCCATCTGAGTCGGTCTCCACGCCGGGGTCGTCGGCGAGCGCGAGGTGAATCTCCCGCCGCGCGGCCGGCGTCAGCGGACCGATGGTCACCGGTGCCCCGCGCCGCAAGGCCTCGTCCGCCGCGGCTTCCGCCTGCTCCTGCAGGCGCACAGAGCGCCGGGCCTTGAAGCCGTCGCTGTCGAGGTGGACCGGCACATGGTCGGCGGCGCGCCGGTTGAGGACGCGGTTGCACAGGTACTGCAGCGCGTCCAGGCCGCGCCCGCCGGAGGCGGTCAGCAGCCGGACGTCGGCGCCGCTGAGCTCGCACTCCAGGGCCTCCGGGCGCTCGGCCAGGCGGCCGGTGACGTCGAGGCCTCCGGCGCGGAAGGTCTCGGCGAGGAACAAGCCCAGCACCGCCACCGGATCGACCGCCGCCTCGATCGCCACGCCCTCCGCAGCGGTGCCCTCCGCGAGCTCGTAGTGGAGCTCCTCTGTCCGTGCGCCGAGACCCGAGCAGGCCGCGTTCAGGGCCTCGTCCAAGCTGGAGCCCACGAAGCGCCGGCTTCCCTTCATCGTCCGGAGTCCTTCCGCGACCGCCACCACCCGCCGAGCTTGCGTTCCCCCACCAGGTGGAGGGTGAGCTCCTGCTGGATGATCGTGATGACGTTGTTGGTGAGCCAGTAGAGGACCAGGCCGGACGGGAACTGCAGGAACATGATGCCGAAGATCAGGGGCATCATCCGCATCAGGCGCTGCTGCTGCGGATCGCCGACCTGCGGCGCCAGGTGCTGCTGCAACCACATCGTCGCGGTCATCAGGATCGGCGTCACGTAGTACGGGTCCTTGGCGGAGAGGTCGGTGATCCACAGCGCGAAGGGCGCGTGACGGAGCTCGATCGCGCGCAGGAAAAGCTGGTAGAGCGCCCACAGCAGCGGCAGCTGGACGAGCAGGGGGAGGCACCCCGCCATCGGGTTGATGCCCTCCTGCTTGTACAGCGCCATCATCTCCTGGTTCATCTTCGCGCGCGCCTGCGGGTCGGCCTTCTTCTTCTTGTAGCGCGCCTGGATCTCCTTCACCTTCGGCTGCACCTTGGCCATCTTCCGCATCGACACGGTCGAGGTGTGCATGAGCGGGAACAGGAGGATCCGGATGCCGACGGTGAGCAGGATGATGGCGGTGCCGTAGTTGCCGACGTGGCTGTAGATCCAGCGCAGGGCCTTGAGGAAGAACACCGAGATCGGCCCGAAGAAACCGAAGTCGAGGGTCTCCTCGAGCCCGCGGCCGAGCCTCCGCACGAGGTCGTACTCCTTGGGTGCGCCGAGGTACTGGCCGCGCAGCTCGCCGTCGCGCGGCAGCACGCTGACGCGCAGCACGCGGGTCGGCTTGGCCTCCCCCTCGGTGTACTCCAGGGGCTCGAAGCGCAGCTCCGCGACCGGCGTGTCGGGCAGCAGGAGGCCGACGAAGTACGCACCCTCGAGACCCGCGAAGGCGAGCTGGCCGGGGGTCAGCACCCGCGGCTCCTTGAGCTTGGCCCGTTTGAAGCGGTCGATCTCGCCGTCCGCGTTCACGATTCCCTCGCCCCACAGGGCGAGCCGGTTGTCGCGCTCGACCGCGCCGAGATCACGCAGGCCGGTGCCGATGCTCACCGCCGCCGCCCGCCGCTCGCCGGCCGTCGAGATCGCCACCTCCAGGCCATAGCTCTCGCCTGCCAGCGCGATCCGCTTGGTGACCGCGGCGCCGAGCCCGTCGGCCCACCGGAAGACGACCGCCTCCCCATCCCTCTCCACCGCGTAGAGCGCGGAGTCCGGACCGCTGGCAGTGATCAGCTGCAGCGGGAGGGCGCGCTCGGCCAGCGGCACCGTCTGCACGAGGTCCACCGCCTCGCCGCCGTCGCCCTGGTACCCGGCGAGGCGGTAGGAGCTGACCGCGGCCCCGCGGTTGGTCAGGGTCACCGCGATGTGGTCGTTAGCGAGCTCGATGGTCTCCTCAACCTCCGCCCCCAGCGCGGCGTCCGTGACGAGCTCGCTCGCGGCGCCCGGGACCTCGGTCGGGACGGCCGCCGCGGCCGGCGCCACCTCCTCGGCTGTCTCCGGGCGGGGCTGCGGTCTGACCGGCGCCGGCGGCGGGAAAAGGATCGACCAGGCGAGCAGGATCGCCGCGGACAGCACGAAGGCGAGCAGGAGTCTCTTCTCCATCCTCCGTCATCCCTCTCGCGTCTCAGGGGCGCGACGCGCCCGGTCCGCCGGCCTCGCGGGCAGCGCCCGTTCGCCGGCCCAGGCAGCGCAGAAAATCTCTCTCCAGCTCGTCCCACGGCGCGCTCGGCAGCCCGCGCCGCGCATTCGCCACGATGTCATACCGCCCGGCGCCGCCGCTCTCCCGGTGCAGGCGATAGAGCTCGCGGAGCCGGCGCCGACACCGCGCCCTCAGCACCGCACCGCCCACCCGCCGCGAGGCCGTGACGCCGAAGCGCCCCTCGTCGTCGCCCACCGCGAGCATGAACAGGACGAGATAGCGACCGCTGATCCGGAGGCCTCGCGCGTACACACCGGCGAACTCGGCCCGTTTCTTCAGCCGATGCCGAGCGGGGAAGCCATGCCGCGACTCAGACGGCAATCCGCTTGCGACCCTTGCGGCGCCGCGCGCTCAGCACGTTGCGGCCGCCCTTGCTGCGCATCCTGATGCGGAAGCCGTGGTTCTTCTTGCGCCGGCGCGTGTTCGGTTGAAAGGTCCTCTTCATGGTCTTCTCACTTCCCAAAATACGGGCGCGTCACGATATCCCAGGCCACCCGGGGTGTCAAGGGAAGCTCGACCCGCGCTGTGGTAGCCTACAGCAATGGACCGCTGGCAGCACCTCCTCCCCAACATCCGTCAGATGTTGGGCGACGAGGAGTTCGCGACCTGGATCGCGCCGCTCGGCGTCCTCGGGTCCTCCGCCGACAGCGTCACGCTCGAAACCGACAACGTGATCGTGCGCGACTGGGTGCGCGACCACCTCCTGCGTGACATCGAGACCGTCGCCCGAAGTCACTTCGGCGCGGAGTTCAAGGTCCTCATCACCGGCCCCGAGAGCACCAACCCGGACGGCGTGGGCGCAACGGCACCGTCATCCCGCGCCCTCGCCGAGCACCCGTTCAACCCCAGCTTCACCTTCGACCGCTTCGTGATCGGACCCTCCAACCAGTTCGCCGCGGCCGCCGCCGAGGCGGTCACGGAACGTCCTGGCAAGGCGTACAACCCGCTCTACCTCTACGGCGGCTCGGGTCTCGGCAAGACCCACCTCCTGCACGCCATCGCCAACCGCCTGCGCGGCTCCCTGCCACGCCTCAAAGTCGTCTACATGACCACGGAGCAGTTCGTCAACGAGCTCATCAACTGCATCCGCCGGAAGCAGATGGATGCCTTTCGGCAGACCTTCCGCGCGGTCGACATGCTGCTTCTCGACGACATCCAGTTCATCGCCGGCAAGGAGCGAACTCAGGAGGAGTTCTTCCACACCTTCAACACACTCCAGTCCTCCGGGCGTCAGGTCGTCTTCACCTCCGACGCCCGCCCCGCCGACATCCCGGGCCTCGAGGAACGGCTGCGCTCGCGCTTCCTCCAGGGCCTCATCGCCGACATCCAGCCCCCGGACCTCGAAACCCGCTGCGCCATCTTGCGCGAGAAGGCCCGCGCCATCGGGCACGAGCTCCCGGAGGACGTCGTCCTCTTCATCTCCCGCCGCGTCCAGAACAACGTCCGCGAGCTCGAGGGCTGCTTGAACCGCACGATCGCCTACGCGCATCTCAAGAGCTCCAAGATCACGATCGATGTCGTCCGCATGGCGCTTTTCGAGCTCGTCCCGGACGAGCGCGCGATCACGCCTTCGGACATCATCCGTTTCGTCGCCCAGCACTACGGGATCCGGGTCGCGGACATCAAGGGTCGCTCCAACCGCCGCTCGATCGCGCTCCCCCGCCAGGTCGCCATGTACCTCATCCGCAACATCCTCGAGCTGAGCTTCCCGGAGATCGGCAAGATCTTCTCGAAGCACCACTCGACCGTGATGTACGCCGTCGATGCGGTGCACAAGATGCGGCAGTCGAACCCGGACTTCGACGCCTCCCTGACCTCCTTTCGCGAGCACTTCGGGTGATGGCCACAGCCCGTCTGCGGAGTCGCCTGTGAGACCCTGTGGACGGCTGCGGAAAGGGTGGTTTTTCCACAGCTGCGCACAGCCTCGGCGGCTCTGCATCCACAGCCGTCGGTACATACTAAATATCTATTAAACAAGGTTTTATAGTTCATGTCCGCAGTGTGCACACGCTCGACGATGATGACGAATCATGTTATATTCTGCCCGGAAAGCCCGAAGTCGTCTCGAGAAAGGGCGGGTGATGGAACTCAAGCTGCAGCGCAACCTGGTGCTCCAGGAACTCTCCATTCTCCAGGGCGTCGTCGAGCATCGCACGACGATTCCGATCCTCTCGAGCATCCTCGCCGAGGCCGAGGAGAACCGGCTGCGGATGGTCGCCACCGACCTCGACATGACCATCGTGACCGAGTGCCCGGCGGTGGTTCACGGCGGCGGGCGGGCGACCATCGAGAGCAAGGTGTTTCTCAATCTCGTCCGGAGTCTTCCTGAAGAGGAGTTCGGCCTGCGGCAGGACGGGGACGCGATCGAGATCAGCTGCGGACGCTTCACGTCGCGCCTGGCGGTGACGGACCCTGCTGAGTACCCGACGGTACCGGAGGTGCCGGCGGCGGGAGACTATGCGCTGCCTCTGAGCCTGTTTCAGAGGATGCTCGACCGGGTGGCCTTCGCGATCACCAAGGACGATCCCAAGTTCCAGCTCAACGGGGCATTGGTCAAGCTGCTGCCGGGCGAGATCGAGATCGCCTCGACCGACGGCCACCGCCTGGCCATGGTGCGGGCCAAAGCTCCGGCTGGAAAGCCGCCGTTCGAGCAACAGCTCTTCCCGCGCAAGCTGCTGGCGGAGTTCGCCCGCTTCGGAGACGACGAAGTGCGGATGGCGGCCGGAGACAACCACCTCGGCTTCATCATGGGCGACCGGACGCTGGTCTCGCGGATCGTCGAGCTCCGCTTTCCGCAGTACGAGCGGGTGATCGTCCGAGACAACCCCAACCGGGCGCGGGTCGATCGCCGAGAGCTGCTTGCCTCCCTGCGCCGCGTCAGTCTGATGGCTCATGAGAAGGCCCGCGGCGTGCGCTTCCGCTTCGCCGCCGGCGGCGAGCTGTCGTTGGCGTCGATCGGCTACGAGCGGGGCAGCGCCGAGGAGGTCCTGTCGGTGACCTACCAGGGTGATGCCCTCGAGATCGCGCTCAATGCGGGCTACCTGATCGACGTCCTCCAGGTCCTGGAGTGCGACCAGGTCGAGCTCCAGCTACGGGACAGCAACACCCAGTGCGTGGTCGTGCCGGTCGACGACGACCCCCGGCTCGAGGAGTATGTGTACGTCCTGATGCCGATGCGCCTGTGAGCTCGCGGGCGCGCTGCGGCTCGGACCCGCGCTGATCTGGGAGCCGCCATGCAGCTGCTCGAGTTGCGGATCGAGCGTTTTCGCAACCTGGCTCCGGGACCATACGCCTTCGGCGAGCGCACGAACCTGATCCTGGGCGACAACGGCGTCGGCAAGACCAATCTCCTCGAGGCCGTCGCCATGCTCGGCAATCTGCGCTCCTTCCGGGGCGCCGGAGCGCGCCAGGTCGTCCACCACGGCGCCGGCTCCTACCGCCTCGCAGCCGAGGTGCACGTCGGCGGGCGCCAGCACCGGCTCGAGCAGCTGGTCGAGGTCGGTCCCCCGCTGCGGCGGGAGCTCGCCGTAGACGGCGCGCCGGTGGAGCTGCCCCACTACCTGCGGCTGTTCCCGATCTTCGCCATCAACGGACCGGACCGCGAGCTGGTCACCGGCGCGCCGGAGGGCCGGCGGGCGATCGTCGACCGCCTCGCCTTCCTCCTGCGGACGGCGCACCTCGACGACCTGCGCGCCTACCGGCGGGCACTGCGGCAGCGGAACGCGGCGCTCGCCACCGGGGCGACGGAGCCCGAGCTGGCGGCATGGGAAGGCCCGCTCGCGGCGGCGGCCGCGCGGGTCGTGGCCGCCCGGCGCGAGGCCGCGCGGCGTCTCGCCGCGAGCTTCGAACCCGCCTACCGGGCGATTGCGGGCGCGGAGGCACCGGAGCTCCGACTCGAGTACCGCGGCGAGCCCTGGCTGGTCCCCGCCGACGGAGCCGCGGAGCTGGAAGAAAGCTACCGCTCGCGGTATAATGAGACCCGGGTGCGGGACCGCGAGGCAGGCTACACCGTGGACGGCCCGCACCGACACGACCTGGGGCTCGCGACCGCCGGCCGCGGCGTCCGCCATGTGCTCAGCTCGGGTCAGGCGAAAGCGGTGGCGGCCGCCCTCCGGCTCGCCACCCACGCCGAGATCGAAGGGGCTCGCGGCGAGAGCCTCCCGGTGGTCGTGGACGATGTGGACGCGGAGTTGGACGGAGCAACGCTGGCTCGCCTGGTGAGCCATCTCGGAGACGAACGGCAGCTTTTCTTGTCCAGCACGAGGGACTGGGTCGGGGGACGCGAAGGCCCCGGAGCCCGACGCTTCTGGCTCGAGCGCGGGGTGTGTGTGCGCCGGGAGGCGGAGAGCGATGACTGAAAACTACACCGCCAAGGACATCCAGGTCCTCAAGGGACGGGAGGCGGTGCGCAAGCGGCCCGGGATGTACATCGGCGACGTCGACGACATCGCCGGTCTGCACCACATGGTCTGGGAGGTCGTGGACAACGCCGTCGACGAGGCCCAGGCGGGCTACTGCCGCAACATCTCGGTGACCGTGCACGCCGACCAGACGGTGACCGTCTCCGATGACGGCCGCGGCATCCCGGTCGACACCCACCGCGAGACCGGACGTTCGGCGGCCGAGGTCATCATGACCGAGCTGC
Organism: Thermoanaerobaculales bacterium; assembly: GCA_025456385.1. Classification (GTDB taxonomy): domain Bacteria; phylum Acidobacteriota; class Thermoanaerobaculia; order Thermoanaerobaculales; family Sulfomarinibacteraceae; genus Sulfomarinibacter. The sequence goes on from JALOKS010000007.1 coordinate 14,577, forward strand.
ACGCGGGCGGGAAGTTCGACTCGAACTCCTACAAGGTGTCCGGAGGCCTGCACGGGGTCGGCGTCAGCGTCGTCAACTTCCTCGCCGAATGGCTCCGCCTCGAGATCCACCGCGACGGCACGGTCTGGGAGCAGACCTACCGGCGCGGCGTCCCGGAAGAGGCGCTCAAGCCGGTCGGCACCACCCGCCGCACGGGCACCATCGTCAGCTTCAAGCCCGACGCCGAGATCTTCACCGTCCTCGAGTTCCACCCCGACCTCCTCGTGCGCCACCTGCGCGAGCTCGCCTTCCTCAACTCGGGCCTGGTGATCCGTTTCGTCGACGAGATCGGCGACCGCGAGGAGACCTTCCACTTCGAGGGCGGCCTCAAGGAGTTTGCCCGCTACCTCAACCGCAGCAAGGCGGTGCTCCACGAGGAGCCGATCTACCTCAGCGAGAGCAACGACCAGGGCGAGCAGATCGAGGTGGCGCTGCAGTGGCACGACGGGTACACCGAGAACGTCCTCGCGTTCACGAACACCGTGTTCAACCGCGACGGGGGCACGCACCTCTCCGGGTTCCGGTCGGCCCTGACGCGCACCATCAACGCCTACGGGCAGGCGCACAACCTGCTCAAGAACCTGCGCGAGAACTTCGCCGGTGAAGATGTGCGCGAGGGGCTGACGGCGATCATCGCCGTCCACATCCGCGAGCCCCGGTTTTCCAGTCAGACCAAGGACAAGCTGGTCTCGTCCGAGGCCAAGCGCTGGGTCGAGGCGGTCATCAACGAGCGTCTCGCCTCGTACTTCGAGGAGCACCCCGCCGAGGCGAGGGCGATCATCTCCAAGTGCCTGGACGCGGCCCGGGCGCGCGAAGCCGCACGCAAGGCGCGGGAGCTGACGCGGCGCAAGAGCGCCCTCGAGACCTCGGCGTTGCCCGGCAAGCTCGCCGACTGCTCGGAGCGCGACCCGCAGCTCTCCGAGCTCTTCATCGTCGAGGGCGACTCGGCCGGCGGCTCGGCGAAGCAGGGGCGCGACCGGCGGTTCCAGGCGGTGCTGCCGTTGCGCGGCAAGATCCTCAACGTCGAGAAGGCGCGCTTCGACCGCATGCTCTCGTCGGAGGAGATCCGCGCCCTCATCCAATGCCTCGGCACCGGCATCGGCAAGGACGAGTTCGACCCGCAGAAGGTCCGCTACCACAAGATCATCATCATGACCGACGCGGACGTCGACGGCTCCCACATCCGCACCCTCCTCCTGACCTTCTTCTACCGTCAGATGGGCGAGCTCGTCGAACGCGGCAACCTCTACATCGCGCAGCCGCCGCTGTTCAAGATCGGCCACAAGAAGAAGGAGATCTACCTTCGCGACAGCGCCGATTTCTCGAACTTCCTCCTCGACCGCGTCGAGGACGAGTTCCGCCTGGTCATCGGGGCAAGCGGCCGCGAGCTGGTCGGCCGCGACCTGCGGCGCGCGATCCTCGCCGCCGAGGACTGGAGCGCGAGCCTCGCGAACCTCGAGCGTCGCGGCTGGCCGCAAGACCTCGTGCTCGCGGCACTCGACACCGAGGCGCGCTGGGCGGAACGCGCCGGCAGCGAGGAGTTCGCCGCGGCGCTCGCCGCAGAGCTCGCCGAGCTCGGCTACGAGGACACGAGGGTCGAGCTCGACGAGGAGCACGGCGTGCGCGAGGTCGTGTGCCGGGTCGGGGCCAACGGGCGCGGGCGCGAGGTCCGGCTCGGCCAGCTCCTGGGCGCGAGCGGCCACTACCGCCGCGCCCGCCAGCAGCTCGCCCAGGTCGAGGCGCTCCGCGTCGGGCCGTTCCACCTCCAGCGCAACGGCGACCGGGAGACTCTCGCCAGCCTGCGCGAGCTCGTTAGCCGGGTCTACGAGATCGCGAAGAAGGGCCTCGCCATCCAGCGCTACAAGGGGCTCGGCGAGATGAACCCGCGCCAGCTCTGGGAAACGACCATGAACCCCGAGGGCCGCCGACTCCTGCAGGTGACCATCGAAGACGGCGCGCGCGCCGACGAGCTCTTCACCATCCTCATGGGCGACGCGGTCGAGCCGCGGCGCCTGTTCATCGAGACCAACGCCCTCGAGGCCCGCAACCTGGACATCTAGATGAGCGAAGCCGAGGCCCCGCCGCGCAGCGACCGTCTGCCCGTGACCATCGAGGACGAGCTCAAGAGCTCCTACCTCGACTACGCGATGTCCGTCATCATCGGCCGCGCCCTCCCGGACGTTCGGGACGGCCTCAAGCCGGTCCACCGCCGCATCCTCTACGGAATGTGGGAGGCCGGCAACACCGCGTCCCGGGCGCACAAGAAGTCCGCGCGCATCGTCGGCGACGTCATGGGCAAGTACCACCCCCACGGCGACCAGGCGATCTACGACACCGCCGTGCGCATGGCGCAGGACTTCTCCATGCGCTACCTGACGCGCCTCGCCGAGGAGATGCTCGGCGACGACATCGGCAAGCAGACCGTCGACTGGGCACCGAACTACGACGGCTCCCTCGAGGAGCCCACCGTCCTGCCCGCGCGCTTCCCGAACCTCCTCGTCAACGGCTCTTCGGGCATCGCGGTCGGCATGGCGACCAACATCCCCCCGCACAACCTGCACGAGATCGTCGACGCCTGCGTCGCCCTCCTCGCCGATCCGGCGCTGACAGTCGCCGAGCTCATGAGATTCGTGCCCGCCCCGGACTTTCCCACCGCCGGCTTCATCCTCGGCCGCAAAGGGATCCGGGACGCCTACACGAGCGGCCGGGGGATCATCCGGCTGCAGGCGCGGACCGCCATCGAGGAGGCGGAGAAGGGCAAGCGCGCGGCGATCATCGTCAACGAGCTGCCCTACCAGGTCAACAAGGCGCGGCTCGTCGAGCAGATCGCGAGCCTCGTGCAGGCCAAGCGCCTGGAAGGCATCGCGGACCTCCGTGACGAGTCGGACCGCGAGGGCATCAGGGTCGTCATCGAGCTCAAGCGCGACGCCGTGCCCGAGGTCGTGCTCGCGAACCTCTTCAAGCTCACCCAGCTGCGCACGACCTTCGGCATCATCCTCCTCGGGGTGGTCAACAACCAGCCCAAGGTCTTCGACCTCAAGGAGCTCCTCCAGCACTTCCTCGACCATCGCCGCGAGGTCGTGGTGCGCCGGACCACGTACGACCTGGAGCGGGCTCGCGAGCGCGCCCACATTCTCGCCGGGCTGGTCATCGCGCTCGACCATCTCGACGAGGTCATCGCGCTCATCCGCGGCGCCGCCGACCCGGAGTCCGCCCGCGACGGCCTGATGAGCGAGTTCGGGCTCTCCCAGCTCCAGGCGCAGGCGATCCTCGACATGAGGCTGCAGCGGCTGACCGGTCTCGAGCGCGACAAGATCCTCGCCGAGCACGAGGAGGTCACCCGCCTGATCGCGCACCTCCAGGCCGTGCTCGAGTCCGATGAGCTGGTGGCGGCGATCATCGTCGAGGAGCTCGCCGAGATGAAGAAGCGCTTCGGCGACAGCCGCCGCACGGAGCTCGTCGACGACCCGCAGGAGATCTCCATCGAGGACCTCATCGCCGAGGAGGACATGGTGATCACCGTCTCGCGCGGCGGCTACGTCAAGCGCTCCGCCGCCTCGTCCTACCGCGCCCAGCGCCGCGGCGGCCGCGGGCGGCGCGGGATGGCGACCAAGGAGGAGGACGAGGTCTGGCAGCTCTTCGTCGCCTCCACCCACGCGACCATGCTCTTCTTCACCTCCTCGGGGAGGGTCTTCGCGCGCAAGGTTCACGAGCTTCCGGACGCCGGCCCGGCGGGCCGCGGCCGCGCCCTCGTCAACCTGCTGCAGCTGGCCCCGGACGAGCAGGTGCGGGCGCTGCTCGCGATCCGCGACTTCGCCGAGCACGACGACGCGTTCCTCTTCTTCGCCACCCGTCACGGTCGGGTCAAGCGCACGCCGCTCAGCGAGTACTCGAACATCCGGGCGAGCGGCCTGCGGGCGGTGGTCGTCAACGAGGACGACAACCTGCTCTCCGTTCGCCTCACGCACGGCCGGGGTCACATCTTTATCGGCACCAACCGCGGCATGGCGATCCGCTTCCCCGAGGACGAGGTCCGGCCGATGGGGCGCGTCTCCGCCGGCGTGCGCGGCATCAACCTCAGGGACGGCGACTTCGTCGAGGAGGTGGCCGTGGTCGACGCGGACGACCTCGGCGAGATCCTGGTCGTGACCGACCAGGGCTTCGGCAAGCGCACACCGATCTCCGAGTTCCGCCTGCAGGGCCGCGGCGGCTACGGCATCACGCTCGCGCGCCTGACCGACAAGAACGGCAAGGTGTCGGCGATCCGTCATGTCACCGAGGCCGACGAGATCCTGGTGGTCACCGAGAAAGGGATGCTGATCCGCATGAGTGTCGCCGAGATCCGGCGCTCGGGCCGCGCGACCCAGGGCGTGCGGGTCATCCGCCTCGACGAGGACGACCGCGTGGTCTCGCTGGCGCTCGCGGAGCCGGCGGAGGGCGCCGGCGAGGGCGATGGGGGCGACGTCGGCGGCGCGCCCAGCGCCGACGATGAAGCCGATGGCGCCGGCGGCGCGGACGCCTGAGGGCGCGGGACGGGAGCGCCCATGAACCCGGCGCCGGGCCCGGCGCCGCGCGCGGTGCCGGCGACGCTCATCCTCCACCAGGAGGGCGTGATCGCGGTCATCGCCCTGATCGGCCTCGCCCTGCGGGACGAAGGCGTGGCCGCCGGGCTCGCCGCCCGCGGGTCCGTGGCGGCGGCGCTCCTCGAGGGCTGCGGGGTGGCCGCCGCAGCCTTCGCCGTCCTCTGGTTGGCGCGGGCGATCCTCGCGCCGCTGCGGGAGCTCGAGGCCTGGCAGCGGGGCATGGTGGCGGGCTGGTCGGCCGCGGACGTGGCGGCGGTGGCGGTCTTCTCGGGCCTCGCCGAGGAGGCTCTGGTGCGCGCGGTCCTGCAGCCCGCGCTCGGCCTGCTGCCGGCGGCTGCGATCTTCGCGCTCCTGCACGTGGTGCCCGACCGCCGGCTGTGGCTGTGGCCGGTGATCGCGCTCGGGCTCGGCGCGGTGCTCGGCTGGCTGTTCGCGCGCTCCGGTTACCCGGCCGCCGCCGCCGCCCACGTGGTCCTCAACGCGCTCTCCCTGACCCGGCTGCGCGTCGGGGCGGCCGCCTGAACGGGACGACAGGGAAAGGGCGCGGCGGGCGGCGGGTTGTACAATGTGACCGCGGTCGGGGGAGGCGAGGCATGAATCATCTCGATGACCAGTTCCGCGTCAAGGTGGGGCTGGCGGAAATGCTCAAGGGCGGCGTCATCATGGACGTGACCGACGCCGAGCAGGCGGCGGTGGCAGAGCGCGCCGGTGCGGTGGCGGTGATGGCTCTCGAGCGCGTCCCCGCGGACATCCGGGCGATGGGCGGAGTCGCGCGGATGTCGTCGATCGAGAAGATCGAGGAGATCAAGGACCGGGTGTCGATCCCGGTCATGGCGAAGGTGCGCATCGGTCACCTCGCCGAGGCGCGGATCCTGGAGGCGCTCGAGGTCGACTTCATCGACGAGAGCGAGGTCCTGACCCCGGCAGACGACGAGAACCACATCTCGAAGCACTCCTTCAAGGTGCCCTTCGTGTGCGGGTGCCGCAACCTCGGCGAGGCGCTGCGCCGCATCGGCGAGGGCGCGGCCATGATCCGCACCAAGGGCGAGGCCGGCTCGGGCGACATCGTCGAGGGCGTGCGCCACCTGCGCGCGGTGCAGCGCGGCATCAAGACGCTGACGATCCTCGCCGAGGACGAGCTCATGACCGCCGCCAAGGAGCTCGCTGCGCCCTACGAGCTCGTGCGCTGGGTCGCCGAGCGCGGGCGTCTGCCGGTGCCGAACTTCGCCGCGGGCGGCGTCGCCACGCCGGCGGACGCCGCCCTCTGCATGATGCTCGGCGCGGAGTCGGTGTTCGTGGGCTCCGGGATCTTCAAGTCCGGGGACCCGGAGCGCCGCGGCCGGGCGATCGTCGAGGCCGTCACGCACTGGCAGGACCCGGCGCGGCTCGCGGCGGTCTCGCGCGGGCTCGGCGAGGCGATGTCGGGTCTGGAGTCGGGCAAGCTCAGCCCCGAGGAGATGCTGTCGCGCCGAGGGTGGTAGGGCGTTGGTCGAGCTCGGTGTGCTGGCCTTGCAGGGCGACTTCCACGCCCACGCGGCGGTTCTCGCCGAGCTCGGCTGTGCCCCGCGTGCGGTGCGCACCGCGGCCGAGCTCGAGGGCCTCGACGGCCTCGTGATGCCGGGCGGCGAGAGCACGGCGATGCTCCGGTTGATGGCGGCAGAGGACCTCGGCGCCCGCATCCGGGAGCGGGTGCGCGGCGGGATGGCGGTCCTCGCCACCTGCGCGGGAGTCATCCTGCTCGCCGACACGGTGACGCCCCCGCAGCCGAGCCTCGGCCTGCTCGCGGTCGACGTGCTCCGCAATGCCTACGGCCGGCAGCCGCAGTCGACGGTGACGACGGTCGAGCTCGCCCCTGCGCTCGGCGCACCGGCTCGTCTCGAGGGGGTGTTCATCCGTGCCCCCCGCATCACCGGCACGGGCTCCGACGTGGAGGTGCTGGGGCGCCGGGGCGCGGATCCCGTCCTGGTCCGCCAGGGCCGGATCCTGGGCGCGACCTTTCACCCCGAGCTTTCCCGCGACCGCCGCGTCCACGGGCTGTTCGTGACGATGGCGGAGGACGCGCAGGGCCGAGCCGCCCAGGCCGCGAGCCGGCGCGGCGCCTGAAGGCGGTCAGAAGGTGTAGGTCGCGTCCTGCCGGAGCTCCTCGAAGGGCAGCGGCAGCGGGCCCGCCGCGAGCTCGGCCCGGAGCTCGGCGACGTACGGCGGCTTGAAGTGGTAGAGGTAGACCGGCACCCGGCGCTGAAGCTTCGCGAGCTCGCCCGCGAGCGAGGCCGGCGTCAGGTGCAGGCTGACGTCCGCGACCTCCTGGAGGCGGTTCGGGAAGGAGCACTCGGTGATCACCGCCGCGAGGTCGGGCGCCGCGTTGGCGACCTCCCAGATGCGCTCCGTGGGTCCGGTGTCCGAGGTGAAGAGCACGCTCGAGCCCCCCTGCCGCAGCAGCAGGCCCGAGGTGGGAACGATGTGATTGACCTCGATGGCCACCACCTCGAGGTCCGCCTCGCCGGGGCAGGGGATGACGAAGGGCCGCTCGAGCTCGATCTCGGCGAAGCGGAGCGAGGGGTAGAGGTGGTTCGGGATGCGGGTGAAGTCCGGCCAGGTGTCGTTGTTGAAGAGGTGACGGCGGACGCCCGCCAGCACGCGCTTGGTGCAGTAGATCGCCACCGGCTCCTCGTTGGTGCCGAAGGAGTTCTCGATCAGGAAGGGCAGGGTGTTCGTGTGGTCCATGTGGGTGTGGGTGATGATCACGTGCCGCACCGCCTTCTGCTCCTCGATCGACAGCGCGCGGGTGATCGCGCCGGCGTCGATGGCGATCCGGTCGTTGATCAGGAACGAGGTCATCCTGCACTCGGGGCTGTCGCCGCCGAAGCTGCCGAGCACGCGAAACTTCATGCCCCCGAGTATACCCGGACCGGAGCGGCTACCATGAGTGCGATGCGTCACCCCGACCCCGGGCTGCTGCGGCTCGGCCTCCTGCTGGCGGGCGGCGGCTCCGCCGTGCGGCGGGCGCTCGCCGCGGCGCCACCCGGCGCCGAGCTGCCCGGCCGGCTCGCCGCGGCCGGCGTGGGCCGCGCCACCCTCGACGCCGCCCTCGCGCTCGCCGCCGAGGCGGCGCCGGAGGTGGCCGCGCGCGCCCTCGCTGCCGGCTGGCGCTGGCAGGTGCCGGGCGACGAGGGCTACCCGAGCCTTCTCCAGACCACCGCCGACCCACCGCTCGGGCTCTTCATCCGCGGGCGCCTCGCGTCAGCTCCCGCGGTGGCGGTCGTCGGCTCGCGCCGCGCGACGGCCTACGGCCGCCAGGTGGCGCGGCTGCTCGGCGAGGAGCTCGGCCGAGCGCGGGTCGTCGTCCTCTCGGGGATGGCGCGCGGCGTCGACGCCGAGGCGCACCGGGGCGCCCTCGCGGCCGGCGGCAGCAGCTGGGCGGTGTGGGGCTGCGGGCCCGACACCGTGTACCCGCCGGAGCACCGCGGGCTTGCCGAGGACATCGCGGCGAGCGGCGCCCTGGTCACCGAGTACCCGCCGGGGACGCCCCCGCGCCCCCAGCACTTCCCGGAGCGCAACCGCATCCTCGCCGGCCTCGCGACGGCGGTGGTCGTGGTCGAGGCCGCGGCCCGCTCCGGCGCCCTCATCACGGCGCGCCTCGGCCTCGAGGAGGGACGCGAGGTGCTGGCCGTACCGGGCAGCATCTTCTCCGCGCAGTCGGTCGGCCCGAACACCCTGCTGCGGGTCGGCGCCCGACCACTGCTGACGCCGCGCGACCTCTTCGACGCGATCGGCTGGGCGCCGCCGCCCGCCGCGACCGCGGCGGAGGACGGCCTGCTGCAATGGATCGGCGCCGGCGAGGAGCTCAGCGCCGACGAGATCGCGCGCCGCAGCGGGCTCGAGGTCGCCGCCGTCACCGCCGAGCTGGTCGCGCTCGAGCTCGCGGGCGAGCTCCTGCGGGGGAGCGACGGCCGCTACAGCCGGGTCCGCTCGGCCCCGCCGGAGGGCTAGCGGCGGATGGCGGGGGTGACGGTGGTCGGCGGCGGCCTCGCCGGCTGCGAGGCCGCCTGGCAGCTCGCCGCGCTCGGCCACCGGGTGAGCCTGGTGGAGATGCGGCCGCTGCGCCCGACGCCGGTGCACCGCAGCGGCGCGCTCGCCGAGCTGGTGTGCTCCAACTCCCTGCGCGGCGACGACCTGACGAACGCGGTCGGGCTGCTCAAGGCCGAGATGGAGGCGCTGGGCTCGCTGGTGCTGCGCGTCGCGCGCGCGACGGCGGTGCCGGCGGGCGGTGCGCTGGCCGTGGACCGCGAGGCCTTCGCGCGCGGCGTCGCGGAGCTGATCGCCGACCACCCCGGGATCGGGCTGCGGCGGGAGGAGCTCACCGCGCTGCCGGAGGGTCCGGCGATCATCGCCACCGGGCCCTTGACCTCTCCCGCCCTCCACGAGGCCCTCGCCGCCCTCCTCGGCGAGCGCGCGCTGGCCTTCTTCGACGCCATCGCGCCGATCGTCGCCGCCGACTCGCTCGACCTCGGCCGGCTCTACCGCGCCTCCCGGTACGGCAAGGGCGAGGGCGACGACTACCTCAACTCGGCGCTCGACCGCGCCGGCTACGATCGCTTCGTGGACGCGCTCCTCGCCGCCGACAAGGTGCCCTTCAAGGACTTCGAGCTCGCCGACATCCGCTACTTCGACGGCTGCCTGCCGATCGAGGTCATGGCCGAGCGGGGTCGGGAGACCCTGCGCTTCGGCCCGATGAAGCCGGTCGGGCTCGTCGATCCGGCGACCGGCCGCGAGCCCTGGGCGGTGGTGCAGCTGCGCCAGGACGACCTCGCGGCGGCGCACTGGAACCTGGTCGGCTTCCAGACCAAGCTCACGCACGGCGAGCAGCTGCGGATCTTCCGCACCCTGCCGGGCCTCGAGAGCGCGCGCTTCGTTCGCCTCGGCATGATCCACCGCAACACCTTCGTCAACGCGCCCCGTGTCCTCGATGAGTCGCTGCGGCTGCGAGCCCGGCCGTCCCTGCGCCTGGCGGGCCAGATCACCGGCGTCGAGGGCTACGTCGAGTCGGCCGCCTGCGGCCTGCTGGCCGCGCGCTTCCTGGCCGCCGAGCTGGCGGGGGGCGAGCTCTCCCCGCCGCCGCCGGAGACCGCTCTCGGCGGGCTCATGCGCCACCTGACGGTGAGCGACCCGGGCTCGTACCAGCCCAGCAACATCACCTGGGGGCTGATGGCGACGCCGCCCGAGGCGCTCGCCGCGCGCGGGCGGCGCGAGCGCCGCCGCCGCCACGCAGAACGCGCGCTCGAGCTGATCCGCGCCTGGTCGACGCAGGGCGCCGCCCCCGAAAGCGCCTGAGGCCGCCTCAGCCGGAGCCGCCGCGCCGCGCCTTCGGGTGGCTGCGGCGGTGGACCTCCATCAGGTGGGCGAGATCGACCCGGGTGTAGATCTGGGTGGTGGCGAGGGAGCTGTGGCCGAGGAGCTCCTGGATGGCGCGCAGGTCCATGCCGGCCTCGAGGAGGTGGGTCGCGAAGGCGTGCCGCAGGGAGTGGGGGTGGAGGCGGCCGAGCTCGGAGCCGCGGCGGACCGCGGCGTCGAGGAGCCGCCGCACCGAGCGGTCGCTGAGGCGGCCGCCGCGTTGGTTGACGAACAGCGGCTCGGCGCCATCCGCAGCCGCGCGCCGCCGCCAGCTCGCGCGGTCGGGCAGGTAGGCCGCGATCGCGGCCGCCGCCGGCCGGCCGAAGGGAACCAGCCGTTCCTTGCGCCCCTTGCCGCGGACCCGCAGGCTGCGCTGCGCGAGCCCGAGGTCGGCGAGATCGAGGCCGACCAGCTCACCGACCCGCAGGCCGGCCGCGTACAGGAGCTCCACCACCGCGCGATCGCGGCGACCCGCCGGCGTGTCGGCGAAGCTCTCGAGCAGCTCCTCGATCGCGTAGCGGTCGGCGATCGCGGGCGTGTGCTCGAGGTCGCGCGGGTGCGGCACCGCGCGCGCCGGGTTGATGGTCACCACCCCCTCGCCGAGGAGGAAGCGGAAGTAGCTGCGGAGCGCGGCGAGCGCGCGCGCGACGGAGCGGGGTGCCAGGCCGCGGGTGTGCAGCTCGGCGAGGTAGGCCCGCACCGCCCCCCCGCCCACCTGCGGCGGGCGCTCGAGGCCCAGCCGCTCGTGCGCGAACGCGACGAAGCCGAGGACCTCGCGGCGGTAGGCGGCGAGGGTGGCCGGCGACAGGTTGCGCTCCCACTCGAGGTGCTCGAGGAAGGCCTCGGCGAGCCACGCCGCCGGCGGCCCCGCGGGCTCACGCGTGGCCACGCGGCGGTCCCCCGGGGGCCCTCGGCAGCGACCCCCGCGCGCGCCACCAGGCGAGGCGCAGGGCATCGCGCAGCATCTCGCGGGAGTGGCGCAGGGCGAGCACCCGCGAGGCCTCGACGTGGCGCCAGTGAACGCCCACCTCGACCACCGGGGCGCCCCAGTGTGCGGCGAGCAGCAGCAGCTCGACGTCGAAGGCGAAGCCGTCGAGGCGCTGGGCGGCGGCGAGGGCGCGGGCGAGATCGCCGGGGAACAGCTTGAAGCCGCACTGGGTGTCGCCGAGGCGGGTCAGGCGCAGGGCCTGCAGCGCGAGGTTGAAGCTGCGCCCCATGAGGTCGCGGTGGCGCGGCTGCCGCGTGGTCACGAGGCGCCGGTCCACGGCGCGCGAGCCCACCGCCACGCCGTGCGGCGGCGCCGCCGCGGCGAGCGTGGCGAGGTCCTCGATCGGGGCCGAGAGGTCGGCGTCGCTGAGCAGCACCCAGGCCCCCGCGGCGGCGGCGAAGCCGGTGCGGACCGCGGCGCCCTTGCCGCGGTTGCGCTCGTGGACGAGCACGCGGAGGTCGATCCCGGCACGAGCCCGGTCGAGGACCGCCGCCGCCGCGGTGCCGTCGCGCGAGCCGTCGTCGACGACCACGATCTCCGCCGGCAGCCAGGTGCCGTCGGCCTCCAGGTGGGCCGCGACCCGGGCCAGAGTCGGCGGCAGACGGAGGGCTTCGTTGAAGGCCGGGATGACCACGCTCAGCCGCCGCTGCGACCCGCCGCTGCGCGCGGTCTCGTGGGCGAAAGCTTGCACCCAACCAACTTAACCCAGATCCGAGCCGAAGTCGATGCTACACTCGGCGGAGGTCGCCGGGGCGGGGAGGATGGTATGGACAGGGTGCGTTGGGAGTACAGGATCATCAACATCCGCTCGGAGAACTACCGCATCGACCCCGCCCGAGAGGACGAGCTCAACGCCCTCGGTGATGAGGGCTGGGAGCTCGTCGCGATCACCGCAATCAACTACAAGACGGCCGCCACCGACCACATCGGCATGATCTTCAAGCGCGCCAGGGCCTGAGCCCAGCGGCCGGCATGGTCCGTGCCGAGTCACCGCGAACCTCGCGCGGTGCCTCGCGGCGAGCCCCAGACGACTGCTGACGCATGCCGGTCAGCCGGCGTCGTCGGTGACGAGCGGCGTCGCGGCGGCGGCAGAAAGCGGCGACAGGCGCGCGCCGAGGAGACCCGTCGCGCCGAGGCTCAGCGACCCCAGGAGCGCCGCGGCGACGACCCCGGGCACGCGGCCCGGCGGCACCGCGCCGGCGAAGCGGACGGCCGCGAGCAGCATGCCCGGAGTTCCCTGCCGGACCGCCACCAGCAGCACGCTCGCCACCACCCACCACAGCACCGCGAGCGCCGCCGCCCAGGCGAAGGCCGGCAGGGCCGGGCGCTGGCCGGCCACCATGACGGCGACGAGGGCGCCCGTGCAGACGGCGAGCATCGTGACGAGATCCGCCCACGCGGTGGCGAGCAGCAGGACGACCGGCGGCGCGAGCTCGGCGGGCGCCGGCTCCGGGGACGCCGGCATCTCCGCCCCGGCGCCACTGCGATCGCTCAGCGTGTCCCAGTCGCCGGGGATCTCGTCGTGGCCGGAGGTCATCGGAGGGGGATGCTGCCGACGAAGATCTCGAGCTGCATGTCGATGGGGCGCGACATGTAGGTGGTGATGAACTCGCGCACCCGCCGCGCCTCCTCGTCCTCCGGTCGGCGGCGGATGAGCTCGGCGATGAAGCCGTCAGCCTCGGCGAGGTTGAAGGCCTTGAGCTCGCTCATGCCGGCGTTGAACAGGCTGCGCTCGTAGACGTCGACGATCTCGGCCTCGCCCGGACGCTTCTGCAGCAGGTCCCGGGTGATCGCGACCGCCGCGCGGTAGTCCCCGGAGGCCCGGGCGTCCCACAGGGCGGCGGCCGCCGGCTCGACCTCCAGGATCTGGCCGCGGATCTCCTCGAGACCGGGATCGTTCGGGTGCAGCCGGAGCTCGTCCTTGGCGCGGATGTAGGCCGTCATCCAGCGCCCCTCGGCGAGCAGCGCGCGGCAGGCCGCGAGACCCTCGGGCACGGGCGTCGGAACCGGCGTGGCGACCCTGCGGCGGTACTCCTGCAGCCGGCTGTCGATGCGCTTCTGGAAGACGTCGTCGGCCGAGTTTTGCTCGAGGAGGAGGATCGCCTCCTGGACGCGGCCGGTGTTGTAGAGCTCCGCCGCCTCGGTGAGCACCCGGTTCACGACCGAGACCCGCGATTCCGGCGGCGCCTTGTCCGGCATCAGGCTCGACGCGACCCAGAGACTGAAGGCGACGACGGCCAGACCGCCGACGCCGATCATCGCCCACCACTGCCAGGGCAGGCGGCGCTTGGGCTTCTTGGGGGTCCGCCACTCGCCCTCCAGGGTGGTCGGACGCTGCTCGACCTCGGCGCCGAAGTCGGGCGTCGCGCTGAACTCCTCGCTGAAGAGGTCGTCCTCGAGCTCGGGCATCCCCGACGCGGCGGCCGCGCGTCCGGGGCTCGCGGGCGGCGCGGCCGCGCCGAGGAGGTCGGCCAACCGCGAGGCCTCGACGTGCCGCGGTGACAGGGCGAGGATGCGGTTGACGAAGTCCTTGGCGACCGCCGGGTTGCCGGCGTCGTGCGCCTCCTGGGCGTCTGCCAGCATCGGCTCGACGCGGCGGTCGAGCTCCTCCTTCGCGTGCCGGATGTGCTCGATGCGGTCGCGCGCCTCCTCGTGCTCCGGGTCGATGAGGAGAATCCGCGACCAGCAGTCGATGGCGGCCGCGTAGTCGTCCTCGGCGGCGGCGGCGCCGCCCCGGGCGAGGAGGTCGCGGATGGCGGCGGCCGAGCGGTCGCCGCCGGCGGGCTGGCCGGCCGCGACCTCCGGGGCCTCCTGGAAGAGATCCGAGACGTCGTCGATGGCGCTGCTGCTGTAGTAGGCCGCGACCCCCTCCTCGCCGGCGGACCCGAGCGGGGCCGCGGGGATGGCCGGGGCGACGGATCCTGAAGCGGCCGCCCGCTCGCGCGGCGGCTCCTTCCCCGCCGCGTCCGCGAACATCGCCGCGGCCGCCTCGGCGGCGCCGAAGAGCGGCTCGCCGTCGCCGGCCGCGCCGAAGTCCGGACCGACCGGGAGCTCGTCCGTGGAGGCGAAGCCGGCCTGCTCGAGCGACACCTCGCCGCCACGCTGGATGTTGGCGATGGTCGCGGCGATCCCCGCGTGGTGGGGGTCGAGCGCCTGCGCCATCATGACGAAGTTCGCGGCCTCCTGCGCGTCCCCCCGGGCGAGCGCCCCCTCGGCCTGGGCGAGGAACTTCCGCACCTGGGAGTCGCCCTTGTCGGCGGCCTCGATCTCACGCAGCAGCTGGCGCGCCTCCTGGTGGCCCGGCAGGTCGAGGAGGACCTGCTCCACCTTGCGCTTGGCGGCCTCGAAGGCGTGCTCGTTGAAGTCCTCGACCGCCTCGGCGAGGAGGCTGTCGATGGCGTCGGTGCTCGGCGCCTGCAGCTCGCCGAGGATCGCGTTGATGTCGATCTCGACGGCCCCCGAGCCCAGCTGCGCCTGGAGGTTGTGCGCCGGAGCGTAGTCCGGGTCGAGCCGCAGCACGAACTCCAGACCGATCAGGGCCTCCTGTCGGTTGCCCTGCTGGAGCTTGCCGACCACCTGCCGAAAGGCGGTCATCACGCGATCCTGTGCCTGCGGGGAAAGCTCGGGGTTGCCCGGATACGCCATGCTGACGATGGTATCAAGGGCCCGCGGCGAGGGTCAACGGCGCCCGCTCTGCGCGGTCACGGCGCCGGGGCCGCCGGCTCGGCGAGCGCTGAAGGCAGCACGATCCGGGCCACCGCCCCGCCGGGGCGCAGGTTCTCGAGCTCGAGGCTTCCGCCGTGGTCGCTCACGGCGCGGTGCACCATCGCGAGGCCCATCCCGGAGCCCCGGCCCTTGGTCGAGAAGAAGGGCTGCACGAGCACCTCGGTGTCCTCCGTGGGCAGGCCGACGCCGCTGTCCTCGACCTCGATCACGAGGTCGTGGCCGCGCGCGCGCGCCGCGATCCTCACCCGGCCGTCGCCGGCGATCGCAGCCACGGCGTTGTCGAGCAGGTTGACGAGCGCCTGGCGCAGCAGCACCGGATCGACGACCGCCAGCAGCGTCGGCGGCTCGACCTCCGCCACCACCTCGAGGCCGGGCCGCACCTCGTCGTAGAGCGCCCGCAGCTCGGCGAGGAGGCGGGCGATGTCGGTCGTCGCGGGCACGACCGGGGGCATCCGCGCGAACTCCTGGAAGGCGTCGACCAGGGCCTTGAGGCCGGAGACCTGGGCGACGATCGCCTCGCAGCCGGAGCTGACGATCGCCCGCATCTCGTCGTCGAGCGCGCCGGCGCGGCGCTGGATGCGCTCGGCGGCGAGCTGGATGGGCGTCAGAGGGTTCCGGATCTCGTGCGCGATCCGCTGCGCCACCTCGCTCCAGGCGGCCTGGCGCTGGGCCCGCATCAGCTGGGTGAGGTCGTCGATGGCGACCACGCGGCCCCCTCCCGGGAGGGGTCGCGAGGTGATGTCCACGTGCACGCTCTCGCCGTCGGCCTCGAGGTCGAGCTCGAGGCTCAAGCTCGCGGTCGGCGAGGACACCAGGCGTTCGTGGAGCGCCGCGAGGCCCGGGCGGTTGAGGTCGTCCAGCCGCCGCCACTCCTGCGACCACTCCGGCCGGCCGAGCATTCGCGCCGCCGCCGGGTTCGGCCTGAAGTGCTCGCCGCCGGCGTCGATCGAGAGCACGCCGGTGGGGACCGTCGCCAGCAGCGTCGTCAGCTCCTGGTTCGAGGCCAGGATCTCGCGCTCGGTGGCGCGCACCCGGCGCACCATGGCGTTGAAGGAGTCGACGAGCACCGCGACCTCGTCCGAGGCCGGCACCTCGACCTCCTCGAGGGCGTTGCCCTCCGCCACGCGCTGGGTCGCGCCGGCCACCGCGAGCAGCGGCTCGGTGAAGCGGCGCGACAGGTAGAGACCGAGCCACACGGTCGCGAACAGGAGCAGGAGGGTCACGGCGAGCAGCACCAGCACGGTGGTCGCGGTCAGAGTGCCCTGGGCCTGCTTCATCTCCTGGAAGGTCGCGTGCGCGGCGATCGCGTTCTCGAGGTGGAGGAGGAGCTCCCGCGGCAGCATGTCGCCGACCACCACCCGGAGATCGCCGCCGATCGGGCTCCAGGCGCGGACCAGGAGGCCGCCGCGCCAGCGGTCGGAGCGGACCTCGGCGCCGCCGGCTCGCTCGAAGGACAAGGGCGGCAGCGACGACGGGATCCGCCGCGGATCGGCCACCGCCTCGATCAGGTCGGCGCCGTCGTAGACGGCGATCAGGTCGACGCCGAGCAGGTGCTGGAGGCGCACCAGGTCGGCGTGGGCGCGGCCGCCCGCGAGCTCGTCGGCGGCGACCGCGGCCTGGCGCTCGAGGTTGTCCTCGATCATCTGCCGCAGCTGCACCGTGACCTCCGCGCCGCCGCGCAGGATGGTCTCCACCGGGGCGGAGAACCAACGGTCGATGGACCCCTGCAGGAGGTTGGTGGCGAGCAGGAAGATGAGGATCACCGGCACGAAGGTCAGGCCGACGTAGGTGAGCACCAGCTTGGTGCGGAAGCGGCTGCCGAGAACGCCGGCCCGGCGCTCGACGCCGAGGCGCACGAGGTTGCGCAGGAGGATGAAGCTGAGGACGAGGATCAGCGAGATGTCGAGGTACCAGAGGAGAAACAGCAGGAAGCGGTTGGTGAGCTCCTCCGGCGAGGCCACCGAGGCGCGCTCGAGGAGGTAGAAGGCGCCGGCCGAGAGGACGAGCAGGAAGGCGAAGGCGCCGACGAGGAACCTGTTCTCCTTGTGGTACCGGTCCCACACGCGGCGGAGTCGGCTCATGGCCGGTCCGGCGCCCCGATCACCCGGCGTCGTCGCCGGCCGGGGCCTCGACCAGGACCTCGACCCACTCCGTGCCCTCCGTGGTCGGGAACACCAGCCAGCTCGTGCCGCTCGCGAAGACCGCGCGCGCCCGCACCTTGAGGAGGTCGTCGCGACGGCCCGGCGGCACCACGAACTCGACCGCGGGGGGCGACCGCAGCCACCACCGCGCCGCCTCGAGGGTGTCGACCTCGCGGCTCGCGGTCGTGTCGCCGTTGACGATGAGCTGGCACAGGTAGCGGCCGGTCACCGCGTCAAAGGTGACCGTTGCCTTGGCGGTCGCCTTCCACACCCGACGGTCAGGGATCAGCTTGCGCGGCGCGTACACGCGCAGGGCGTAGTCGATCTCGGTGGTCGCCCCGGTCGAGAGCCGCTCGGCGATCGCCTCCGGCAGCTCCTCCGGGAGCGCGATGCCGAGAACGATCGCATCGCCCCGGCGGGCGACATCGAGCGTCATCGGTGTCGCCGCCAGCGCGAGAGCGAGGGCGAGAGCGCTCAGCTGCACGGCCATGCGCGGGCATTCTACCGCAGGCGCGTGCCGCGACCGGGGCCGACCGTACCCCGCAGGGCCGCCCGGTGATAGAGTGTGGCGATCACTGCGCGCCGTGGAGGGTCGCGATGAGCGCAAACATTCCCGGCTGGTCGCCGGCGATCGAGCGTGGGTTCAAGGAGATTCTCTTCCGCTTCCTGGAGGAGATCCAGTGCACCCGGGCGGCGCTCTACCTGTTCGGCCCCGGAGAGCTCTTCCTCCTCGCCACCCAGTACGGCTTCGGGCGCCGCGACCCCCTCGCCGTCGAGCACCGCCTCCAGGACCCGATGGTGGTCCGGGTGCGCGGGCTGCGCGGCCTGGCCGCGGCCGCCAACACCAAAGAGGAGCTCGGCGAGCTCGCCGACTCTCTGAAGGCCGCCGGCAACTCGCGCCTGCTGCTCGTGCCCCTCGTCGCCGGCGACGACATCATCGGCTTCGTCGACGCCCGGGACAAGGGTCGGCGCCGGCCCTTCGAGCGGACCGATCTTTCTAAGGCGAACAAGATCGCCGCCGCGATGGTCGACTTCGCGCGGCGCACCGGCTTCGTTCTCGGCGACGACGAGCCGGCCGAGGAGGTCGTGATCGAGGCCGGGTCCGCGCCGCGGCAACCCGAGCAGCAGCAGGTCAACCAGCCGCCGATGCTCGACGACGCCGGCCTGGAGAACGTGCACGACGCCGCCCTCGACTGCCTGCTCGAGCACCAGGTCGTGGCGGTCGCGGTGACCCTCGCCGCCACGGCGGGGGCGGCGACCCTGCTCAGCACCCGCGAGGGTGCGGCCGAGATCGACCGCGAGGCCCTCTGCCGTCATCAGGCCGCCGCTCTCGCCGAGGCCGGCCTCCCGGTGCCGGGCCGGGGGATGTGGAAGATCGAGCTGCGGCGGGTGGCCGCCGGCAGCGAGAGCTCGTCACCGCCCATGATCGCCTCGACGGTGCTCCTCAAGGGCGCCGCCGCGGGTTCCCTGACCGCCTCGGTCATCAGCGGTGCCGGCGCCAACGCGGCGCGCGCGACTCTCGCCCGGCTGCGCGCCCGGGCGGAGGACGCCCACGAGAAGACCGCGCTGCGCTTCTCGCGGCGCTGGCTGGCGCGCCGCCTCCTGCAGCCGGGGGTGCAGCGCTTCCCGGACCTGGTGGCCCACTCCGAGGCGGTGTCGCGGCTGGCGCTCGCGATGGCGCAGAAGCTCGAGCTCGCGCCGTCGCGGCTCGAGGACGCGGCCCTCGCCGGCCTCCTCCACGACGTCGGCATGCGGGAGCTCGACTACGACCGGCTCTACCGCTCGCGCACGCCCTCCGAGGACGAGCGCAGCCGGTACCAGAAGCACCCGCTGCTCGGCGAGGAGATCCTGCGCGGCACCGGCCTCGACGAGATCACGGCGGCGATCCGCCACCACCACGAGCGCTGGGACGGCACCGGCTACCCGGACCGGCTGGTCGGCGAGGCGATCCCGCTGCTCGCGCGGCTGGTGCACGTGGCCGAGGTCTTCGACGTCCTGTCGGTGCCCGGGCGCTACCGGCCGACGGTCAGCGCCGAGCGCGCGCTCGAGATCATCGATCGCGGCAAGGGGCACCAGTTCGACCCGCAGATGGTGGAGGCCCTCGCGAAGGTGGTGGCATGAGCGACGAGCGGCGGCTGCTGGCCAGCAACCGCAAGGTCCGCCACGCGTACCACGTGCTCGAGCGCGAGACCGCCGGCATCGAGCTCCTGGGCACCGAGGTCAAGGCGGTGCGGGCGGGCGCGATCAACCTCAAGGAGTCCTATGTCCTGCTCGGAAGCGGCGAGGCCTTCCTCGTCGGCTGCCACATCGGCTCCTACGACCACGCCGGCTACGCCGGCCACGATCCGGTGCGGCGACGGCGCCTGCTGCTGCACAAGCGGCAGATCGAGCGCTTGGCCGGCAAGGTCCGCGAGAAGGGCCTGACCGTGGTCCCGCTCGCGGTCTTCCTCGAGGGCAACTGGATCAAGGTCGAGATCGCCCTGGTGCGCGGCAAGCAGCTGCACGACAAGCGCGACACCCTGCGCCGACGCACCCTCGACCGCGAGGCCGAGCAGGCCGTCAAGGACCGCGAGCGGTGACGGCTGCGGGCTGACCGGTTGACATCGGCGTAAGACAGGCATAAACATGGCTGGCGGTGTCCGCTCCCGGGGGCGCGCCCCGGGAACGCGCGTCGTCGGGCGCGCGTTGTCCTCCGGTCGGGCACCCGCCGGCGGTCGTCGACACGGGACGGGGCCGGGAACGGAGTCGGGAGGGCGATGCAGGACGAGATCCTGATCCGCGGCGCGCGCGAGCACAACCTGGCCAACATCGATGTCGCCATCCCGCGCAACCGGCTGGTGGTGATCACCGGCGTTTCCGGCTCCGGCAAGTCCTCGCTCGCCTTCGACACCCTCTTCGCCGAGGGTCAGCGGCGCTACGTGGAGTCGCTGTCCGCGTACGCGCGGCAGTTCCTCGACCAGATGGAGAAGCCCGACGTCGACACCATCGAGGGCCTGTCGCCGGCGATCTCGATCGAGCAGAAGACGACCTCGCGCAACCCGCGCTCGACGGTCGGCACGGTGACCGAGATTCACGACTACCTGCGCCTGCTGTGGGCCTCGATCGGCGTCCCCGAGTGCCCGGACTGCGGCATCGTCATCCGCCCGCAGAGCGTCGAGCAGATGGTGGACCAGCTCCTCGCCCTCCCCGCGGGGACCCGCTTTTCGCTCCTCGCGCCGGTGATCGAGGGGCGCAAGGGCGAGCACCGCAAGGTCTTCGCGCAGATGGTGCGCGAGGGTTTCGTGCGCGCGCGCGTCGACGGCGAGCTCGTCGAGGCGGCGGCGCCCCCCGAGCTCGACAAGAAGCGCCGGCACACGATCGAGGCCGTGGTCGACCGCCTGACCGTGCGCGACGGGGTCGCGGGGCGCCTCGCCGACTCGCTCGAGACCGCTCTCAAGGTCGGCGAGGGGCTCGCCCGGGCTGCGGTCGCGGGCGGTGCGGAGATCACCCTGTCCGCGCGCCACGCCTGCCCGGGCTGCGGGTTCTCGCTGTCGGAGATCTCGCCGCGCCTCTTCTCCTTCAACTCGCCGCAGGGTGCCTGCCCGACCTGCTCCGGCCTCGGCTTCCTGCGCGAGGTCGACCCCGAGAAGCTGATCGTCGACCCCGAGCGCAGCCTCTCCGGCGGCTGCCTGGCGATGGTCGGCAAGAGCCCCGGCTCCTGGTTCCGGCACCAGGTCGAGCAGCTCGCCGGCGCCCTCGACTTCGATCTCCACACCCCGTGGCGCCGCCTCCCGGCCGAGGTGCGCGAGATCCTGATGTACGGCAGCGACGGCGAGCACGAGTTCGTGTGGGAGGGGAGCAAGGGCGCGTACCGCTACCGCGACCGCTTCGAGGGCGCGGTGCCCAGGCTCGAGCGGCGCTACGCGGAGACCACCTCCGAGGAGACCCGGCGGGAGCTCGAGCGCTTCATGTCGCTCGCCCCCTGCGGCGAGTGCTCGGGGGCGCGCCTGCGGCGCGAGGCGCTCGCCGTCAAGGTCGGCGGCCGCAGCCTGGTCGAGGTCTCGGCGCTGCCGGTGCGGCGCGCCCTCGACTGGTTTCTCGAGCTGCCGCTCGGCGGCCGCGAGCGGGCCATCGCCGACAAGGTCCTGCGCGAGGTCTGCGACCGCCTCGGATTTCTGGTCTCGGTCGGTCTCGACTACCTGACGCTCGACCGCATGGCGGGCAGTCTGTCCGGCGGCGAGAGCCAGCGCATCCGCCTCGCCACCCAGGTCGGCTCGAAGCTGATGGGCGTGCTCTACGTTCTCGACGAGCCGTCGATCGGCCTCCACCAACGCGACAACCGCCGCCTCCTCGACACCTTGAAGGGCATGCGCGACCTCGGCAACACGGTGGTGGTCGTCGAGCACGACGAGGAGACCATCCGCGAGGCCGACTGGGTGATCGACCTCGGCCCCGGGGCCGGCCGGCACGGCGGGCGGGTGGTGGCCTGCGGGGCGCCGGCCCACATCGAAGCCGACGAGGGCTCGCTCACCGGCGCCTACCTGTCGGGACGCAAGGCGATCCCGGTGCCCACCCGGCGGGCCGCGGGCAACGGCCACGGCCTCCTCGTGCGGGGCGCCGCCGAGCACAACCTCAAGGGTGTCGACGTCCGCTTCCCCCTCGGTCGGCTGATCGCCGTCACCGGCGTCTCGGGCTCCGGCAAGTCGACCCTGGTCAACGAGGTCCTGCACAAGGCGGTGGCGCGGGAGCTCTACGGGACGCCGTCGCGGCCGGGCCGCCACGACGGGGTCGAGGGCGTGGAGCTGCTCGACAAGGTGATCGCGATCGATCAGTCGCCGATCGGCCGCACGCCGCGCTCCAACCCCGCGACCTACACCAAGCTCTTCGACCCCGTCCGCGAGCTGTTCGCGGCGACCACCGACGCCCGCGCCCGCGGCTACACGCCGGGCCGCTTCTCCTTCAACGTCCGCGGCGGGCGCTGCGAGACCTGCCAGGGCGCCGGCCAGATCCGCATCGAGATGCACTTCCTGCCCGACGTCTTCGTGCCCTGCGACCAGTGCCGCGGCCGCCGCTACAACCGCGAGACCCTCGAGGTCCGCTTCAAGGGCCTGTCGATCGCCGAGGTCCTCGACCTGACGGTGCTGCAGGCGCAGGAGGTGTTTGCCGCCCACCCGCAGATCCTGCGCATCCTCGACACCCTGCTCGCGGTCGGCCTCGGCTACATCCACCTCGGCCAGCCCGCGACGACCCTGTCCGGCGGCGAGGCGCAGCGCATCAAGCTCTCCCGGGAGCTCGCCAAGCGCGCCACCGGCTCGACCCTCTACCTCCTCGACGAGCCGACCACCGGCCTCCACTTCGACGACGTCAGCAGGCTGCTCGGGGTGCTGCGCGCGCTCGTCGAGCGCGGCAACACGGTGATCGTCATCGAGCACAACCTCGACGTCGTCAAGACCGCCGACTGGGTCATCGACCTCGGACCGGAGGGCGGCGACGGCGGCGGCGAGGTCGTGGCCGCAGGCACGCCGGAGGAGGTCGCGGGCTGCCGGGCCTCCTACACGGGGCAGTTCCTGAAGCGGATCCTCTGAGGACCGCCTCCGTTCCCGTCTCCGCCTCCGTGCCTGCCTGCAGTGCCTTCGGACACGGGCGCGGAGCCGCAGACCGGCACGGGCTCACGCCAGGATCGAGAAGCCCCCGTCGACGATCAGGGTCTGGCCGTGAATCATCGAGGCGAAGTCGGTGCACAGGAAGACCACGACGTTGGCGACGTCCTGCGGGTCGATGAGGCGGCCCGCGGGCGTCCGCCGACGCGCCGCGTCGAGGAGCTCCTCGCGGTTGGGGAAGTGGAGCAGGGCGTCGGTGTCCACCGTGCCGGCCGAGACCGCGTTGATCCGCATGCCCTCGGGGGCGAACTCCGCCGCGAGGTGGCGGACCATCGACTCGAGAGCCGCCTTCGACGCGCCGACGGCGGTGTAGTTGGGGATCGCCCGCACCGCGCCGAGCGAGGAGACCGCCACCAGCACCCGCCCGCCGGCCGCCGGCAGCTTCAGGAACTGCTGGGAGATCGGGAGCAGAGCGGCCGCGTTGATGTGCATCGCCCAGTCGAAGTGGTGGAGGGTGAGCTCGCGCGCCGGCCGCAGGACGCCCGAGGCCGCGTTCGAGACCACGATGTCGAGCCCGCCCCAGGCGGCCGCGATGGCTCCGAAGAGGCGCTCGACGTGCTCCGGGTTGGCGACGTTGCCCTTGAGGACGAGGGCGCGGACCCCGCGCGACTCGATCTCGTGCGCCGTCTCCTCGGCGCGGGTGCGGTTGCGGAGGTAGTTGATCGCGACGTCGACCTTGAAGTCGGCGAGCGACAGCGCGATCGCCCGGCCGATGCCGCGGGAGGAGCCGGTGACCAGGGCGCGCTTGCCGCGGAGTCTGAGATCCATGTGCACCTCCGGGCGTCCAAACTACCCGGGTTGCACCGCGAAAACAAGCGCAGATGTTGGCTTCTCCGGGCATCCGCCCTTGACAGCGGGCGGCCCGCCGTCCACTATGTGACTACAACGAAACACCGGAGGTTCCCATGAACAAGACCGAAATGGCCATGAAGCTTGCGAAAAAGACCGGAATCAGCCAGGGCAAGGCTGCGGAGATCATCGACCTCATGTTTTCCGCTCACCCCCGCAAGGGCCTGATCGCGACCGCGCTCGACGCCGGCGAGAAGGTCACCATCCCCGGCTTCGGCACCTTCGCCACCAAGAGCCGCGGCGCGCGCCAGGGGCGCAACCCGGCCACCGGCGCGACGATCACCATCCCGGCGAAGAAGTACGTCCACTTCAAGCCCGGCAAGACCCTGCGCGAGCGCGTCGAGAAGTAAGGCCAGCACTCCGGCCGGCCGCCGCCGCGGCGGCCTTCCGGCTGCGTTCGCGAGTTCGGGCCGGGCCTCCGGGTCCGGCCCTTTCTCTGCCCTGGCGCCGGCTCAGCGCACCTTCTCGAAGCGGTAGGGCACGGTGATCGTCGCGTAGGTCTTGATCCGCACCCCGGCCTCGGTCCCGGGCTTGAAGCGGTACTGGCGGGCGGCCGCGATCGCGGCCTCCGGAATGCCGAAGCCGGTGTCGTCGGCCCGCAGCACCTTCACGTCGTCGACCGCGCCCTCGGCGTTGACCGTGGCCTGGAGGATGATCACGCCCCAGCGGCGCGAGCGCTGGGCGACCAGAGACCACTGCGGGGGGACCACCTTGATCGCGACCGGCAGCGAATCGACCTCGGTCGGCTCGACGAAGGCGTTGACGCCGAGCGCCGGCTGCTCGCGGGCGGCCGGCTGGGCCGGCGCCGCGGTCGGCGGGGGGGCGGCGATCGCCGGTTGGGTGGCGACTGTCGCCGCGGCGGGGACGGCGGCGCCGGCCGCGCCCGAGCCTGCCGCCGCGGCCTCCGGAGCCGGGGGCGGCGAGGCGGCCGGCAGCGCGCTCGCGGCGACGGCCACGGCCGTCGCGGTGCGGTCTGCGGCGGCCTGCTGCCGCGCCGTCTCCTCGGCCCGCTGGCGCTCGGCCTCGAGCCTCGCCTCCTGCTGCCGCTGCGCCTCCTCCTCGGCGGCGATCTGACGCCGCAGCTCCTCGCGGCGGCGCTCCTCCTCGCTCGACTGCTGGCCCACCCGCACCTGCTGCTCCGAGGCGCGCAGCCGGCGCTGCAGGTCCTCGATCTTGGCCTGGCGGTCGATCAGCTCCTTGCGGATCTCGGCCTCCTTCGCGGCCATCATCTCCTGCACCAGCGACTGCGCGAGCTCGCGCATCGCGTCCTCCTGCGCCTGCCGCTGCGCGGCGATCTCCTCCGCGGTCGGCGTCGGCGGCGGGGCCGCCGCGCGCGGGCCGCGGGTGCCGAGGAAGACCGTCACCGCGACCGCCGCGACGACCGCCGCCGCGGCCGCGCCGAGCAGCCAGCCCCGGCGCCGCGACGGCTCCGCCGCCCGCTCCTCGATCTCGATCCGCGGTTCCTCCGGCATCTCCACCGGCCGCACGAGGTAGGGCGCGACGTCGAGCGCGGTCTCCCGGGCGCGCTCCCGCTCGTCGCCCTCGATCTCGGTCCGGAAGAGCCGGTCCATGAACAGCGCCAGGTTGAAGGTCGTCGGGCTGTAGGCGCCGCCGTAGAGCAGGCGGTCGAGCTCCTTCTTGAAGTCGGAGGCCGAGCTGAATCGGTCCTGGGCGCGCTCGGCGAGCGAGCGGCCGAGGAGGGCCCGGATGTCGTCGGGCAGGGGCTCCTCGTCGCCCGCCAGGCGGGCTGCCGCGATCGCCTCCATCCGCGCTGCGGGATCGGCCGGCAGCGGCGAGCCGGTCAGCAGGTGGTAGAGGATCGCGCCCAGGGAGTAGACGTCCCCCTGCCGGCTCGGGTTGCGCGCGAGCAGCGACTCGGG
>JALOKS010000122.1 GCA_025456385.1 Thermoanaerobaculales bacterium
CGCGGGATCCACAGCAGGTTGAGGCAGGCGGACAGCGCCACGGCGCCGGCCATCACCGCCAGCGCGCGCCCCTGCTCCCGCCACGCGGCCAGAACCGCCCCCATCATCATCAGCGCGAAGGCGCCGGGCAGCGCCGTGGCGAGGCTGGCGAGCAGAACCGCCGCCGGCTCGAAGCCCGGGCCGAAGCCCACGCGCACGAGCGGCCCGGCGACCGCCCGCAGCACCGCGCAGGCCGCGAGCCCGGCGACCGCCCCGCCCACGCCGCACGCGAGGCCGTAGGCGGCCCGCGATCCGCCCGCTGCCGCCGCCCGGGACAGGGTCGGGTAGGCGGCGACCGCGACCAGCTGCGGCAGCGCCACGGCCGCCCAGGCGAGGGTCGCCGCCGCTCCCCACTGCCCGATGTCGCTCCGCGCCACGCCCGACAGCTCGAGCAGAAACCGGTCCTGGTTCGCCAGGAGCTGCCCCGCCACCGCGAGCAGCATGAAGGGCAGGCCCTCGCGCGCGAGCTGACTCGGGGCAGCGGCTGCGGCCGGCTCGCCGAGCTCTCCGCGCCGCCCGGACAGCCACACCAGGCCGAGGGCGGAGCCGGCCGTGAACGCCGCGCCGGCCGCCCACACCGGCCAGGCCAGGGCGGCGCCCGCGGCGATGAGCGCGACCGCGACCACGACCTCGATCCCGCGCGCGCGCGGCTCGACGTCCATGCGGTCGCGGCCCTTGAACGCCGCTCCCGCCACCACCGTCGCGGTGCGCGCGGCCGCGTAGGGGACCAGGGCCACCAGCGTCCACCGGAGCGCGGGGTCGGGCACCGCCAGCGCGCCGAGCACCGCCGCCGGCAGCAGCCAGAGGGCGGCGCGCCGCAGCACGGCCTCGGAGCCGGCCAGCAGCGAGCGCGCAGCTGCCGGGCGCCGCGCCACCTCGCGGATCAGCACCTCCTGCTGACCGAAGGCCAGCACCATGACGGCGATCAGGGCGGCCGCCAGGGCGATCGAAAAGGTGCCGACTCCACTCGGCCCCGCACCACGCGCGAGCAGCGCCACAGCCGCGAGAAGGCCTCCCTTGACCGCGGCCTCGCCGCTGCCGAGCCAGATCGCGTTCCGCCCGATGGTCGTCAGCACCCGGTTTCGCCTCGCGCCGGATCATAGACGATCGCCCGCGCGGCCTGCGGCCGTCAGGCTACAATCGGCCCATGACCGCCGACTCCAGGCGCCTGCTGGCCGTGTTCGCCGTGCTGGTCGCGGCCGTCGCCGCACCCTTCGTCCTCGAGCACCTCCGTGAACGCCGCCGTCCGGTTCTGGCCGAGGCGCGGGTTGTCACCGCGACCGAGGACGACCCGGTGCTCCGCACCGGCAGGCGCCGCGTCGCCGCCGGCGTGGGGGTCGAGGTGGCGCTGGCCCTGCGCCTGAGCCGGCCTGGCCGAGCCGACCAGTGGCTGGCGCCCGGAGCCCGGCTGGTCATCGACGGCGAGGACGCGCCCCACCTCGAGTCCGACGAGTGGCCCGACGAAGGGCGCTCGCTCCGCGTCTTCTGGTTCACGGTCGAAAGCGGCTTCGTCGGCGGTGACCTGAGCGCCGCCAATGCCGGCGAACGGCTCCGCTACCGCACGTTTCTCGCGCCCGAGATGGGGCGCGGGCTGCGCGCGGCCCGCCTGCCCGAAACCCACAACGACGACCACCTCGGTGAGCTCGCCGGAGGGCTGCCGGCGGACGCGGGCGCCCTCCGCGTCTACGCCCGGGTCGAGCTGGTCGAAGCGGTCGACGATCTCCGCCCGCTGCAGTCGGTCACGACCCTTGACCCCGCCCGGATCCTCGAGCCGCGATTCCCGGCGCTGCTGCGCAGCGCGGACCTTGGTCCGGGTGTGCGTCCCGAGGTCGGCGAGCTCTTCGGCCTCCCGGGCTTCGAGCCCGCGGGCGAGACCGCCCGCGAGCGTGAGGAGATCACCAGTGCCGCCTTCGGGCTCGGCTTCTCCGAGCTCGTCGAGGAGCGCCTGGTCGCCTCATCCTGGACGTTCGCCGCAGTCGCCGCCCTGGGCCGCGCCGGCGCCGAGCCCGCCGAGCTCGCGGATCTCGGCGAGATCGTCGTCGACGGCGATCGGGTGCTGCGCGGCGGCCGTCCGCTTGCGTGGGGAGGCGACCTCCGCGCCGGCGACCTGGTGCAGGACGGTCGGCACTGGCTGGTCCTGCTCGGGGACAACGGCGACGGCGTGCTCGACCTCGCGGACGCCGTCCTCCACTGCTGGCGCCGACCCCCCGAGCGCACGACGCTCCTCGCCGGCCTCGGCCGCGAGGCGACGCGGCTCGGCCACCGGCGCGCGCCCGGGTGAGCCGGTGATCCGCATCCGGAACCTGGCGCTCGTCTTTCCCACCTTCCATGGCGGCGAAACGGCGGCGCTCCGAGGGGTCTCGCTCGACATCGGCGCCGGGGAGCGGGTCGCACTCGTCGGAGAGTCGGGCAGCGGCAAGAGCCTGCTCGCGCTCGCCTGCCTGGGTCTCGTCCCGGAGCACGGCCGCGTGGTCGAGGGACGCGTCGAGCTCGACGGCGTCGACGCGGCGACGGCTTCGCGCGCGGCGCTCCGCGCCTGGCGCGGCGGCGTCGCCGGCCTCGCCTTCCAGGAGGCGGCGGGCGCCCTCAGCCCCGTGTACACGATCGGCTTCCAGCTCGCCGAGGCGGTGCGCGCCCATCGCCCGCTCTCCCGCCGGCAGGCGCGCGAGCGCGCCCGCGAGCTGCTCGCCGAGGTCGCGATCGACGAGCCGGAGGCGGCACTGAGGGCGTACCCGCACGAGCTGTCGGGCGGCCAGGCGCAGCGCGCGATGCTGGCCATGGCGCTCGCCGCCGGGCCCCGTCTCCTGATCGCCGACGAGCCGACCTCCGAGCTCGACCCGATCACGCGGGCGGAGGTGCTCGGGCTCGTCGGGCGGCTGTGCCGCGAGCGCGGCCTCTCCCTGCTCCTGGTCAGCCACGACCTCGCCGTGGTCCGCGACCTCGCGCAGCGGGTGCTGGTCCTGTACGCGGGCGAGGTGGTCGAGGAGGCCGCCACGGCGGCCCTCTTCAGCGAGCCGCTGCACCCCTTCACCCGCGAGCTGCTGGCGGCGGCCGGCGAAGGCGGTGCGGCCGGCGCGCCGGTGGGCTGCCCGCCAGCGAAGGCGGCCGCCGCTCCGGCCGAGCTCGGCTGCCGCTTCCACCAGCGCTGCGGCCTGGCCCTCGCCAGCTGCCGCCGGCGGGCGCCCGAACTCGCGAACCTCGCCGACGGACGGCGGCTGCGTTGCCCCGTGGTCCGCGGCGGCCCGGAGGTCGGCGATGGCCCCGGCTGAGCCCCTGCTCGCCGCCGCGGGCCTGTGGCGGAGCTACCGCCGCCGCGGCCGCAGCGGCGCCGGGCCCGAGCTCTGCGAGGCGGTGCGCGGCGTCGACCTCAGCGTCGCCCGCGGCGAAGCGCTCGGCATCGTCGGCCGCTCGGGCTCGGGAAAGTCGACGCTCGCCCGCCTGCTGCTCGCCCTCGAACCACCGGACCGCGGCAGCGTGCACCTCGGCGGACGCCTGATCAGCGGCGTGCCGGAGGCCACCGTGCGCCCCCTGCGGCGGCGTTTCCAGGCGGTCTTCCAGGACCCATCGACGTCGCTGAACCCCTGCCTGCGGGTCGCCACCATCATCGCCGAGCCGCTCGTCGCCCACGGCATCGGCTGCGCCGACGACCGCCGCTCGCGGGTGGCCGAGCTGCTCGAGCTGGTCGGCCTGCCGACCGCGTCGGGCGCGAAATTTCCGGATGAGTTCTCCGGCGGCGAGCGGCAGCGCATCGCCATCGCCCGCGCCCTCGCTCCCCGGCCGGAGCTGCTGGTCCTCGACGAGCCGCTCTCCTCCTTGGACGCCTCGGTCCGGCTGCGGATTCTCGACCTGATCGCCGACCTTCGCAGGCAGCTCGGGCTGTCGCTGGTCATGATTTCGCACGATCTCGCCGTCATCCGCGGACTCTGCGAGCGGGTGGGCGTCATGCACCTGGGGGAGATCATCGACGCGGGCCCGACCGAGGAGATCTTCCTCCGGCCGAAGCACGACGTGACGCGCCGGCTCGTCGAAGCCGCCACCGCGACGTGATGCCGCGACCCTCAGCTATACTCGGAGCCGGCCATGGACGCCCTCGTCGCCCTGATCTCGTGGCTCGAACCGCGCGCACTCCTGCTCGCCTTCGCGCTGCCGCCGCTGATCCGGCTCGTCGGGCACTTCATCCCGGAGGAGCTCTTCATGGTCGCGATCGGCGTGCTCGCGGCCCGCAGCGAGTCCCCTGGCATGGGCGCGGCCATTCTCGGCGCGGCGCTCGCGAGCCACTTCGCCGCCGACCAGGCCGTGTACCTCGCCGGCCGCTGGCTGCGGCCGCGGCTGGCGCGCTTTCCGCGGATCGACGCGCGGCTGCGGACGGTGACCGGCCGCCTGCTCGATGCTCCCGGCGCGCTGCTCGGCCTGATCCCCGCCAGGGTGCTGCCGCTGGGGCGCGGCGCCTGGCTCGCCGCCTGCGGCGTGGTCCGAGTGCCGTGGCCGCGTTTCGCGGCCGTGGATCTCAGCGCCCTCGTGCTGCACGTGGCGCTGTGGTCCGGGCTCGGCTGGTGGCTCTCGAGCGACCTCGGGCTGCTCGCCGAGTCGGCGGCCAACGGCAGGCTCCTCGGCGCATGGCTGGCCCTCGCCCTCCTGCTCGCGGTCGCCGGCGTGCTGGCCTGGCGTGCCCGCGCGAGCTGGCAGACCGCCGCCCAGCGCATGATCCGGCGGGCCGGCGGGCCCGGCTCCGCGCCGCCTTGACGCCGGTGAGCACGGCCCGGCCCGTCGCGGGCGGGATACAATGAATGCGAGCCGTCCATGCGCAGCACCTTCGACCAGATCCGCACCGCCCTCGCCTCCGCCTACCCTGTCACCCTCCTCGTCAGCCCTGAGGAGGACCGCCAGGAGCAGCTGCTGCGACGCTTCGGCGCCGCTGCGAAACCGACCGAGCTGCCGGTCATGGTGTGGAACTGCGTCGACGGTTTCATCGGCCACGGGGGCGACGACCTCCGCGACCCGATGCGCGCTCTGGCGTGGATCGGCGAGAGCGGCCCGCGCGGCCTCTACCTGCTGAAGGACATCGGCGAGATGCTCGGCGACCGGCAGCTGCGCCGGCGCCTGCGCGACACGGCGATGAAGGTCCGCAACACCGGCCGTTTCCTGTTCCTGCTGCAGCAGGACGCCGAGCTGCCGGAGTCCATCAAGCCGCTCACCTACGTCGTCGTCTCGCTCTTCCCCGACGACGGCGAGATCAGGGCGCTGGTGACCGGGCTCCTCGGCCAGCGGGCCCTGGACCGGTCGGCCACCGAGCGGCTCGTGGCCTCCCTCAAGGGCATGTCCCTGACCGAGGCCGAGCACCTGCTGCGGCGCCTGCTCGACCGGCAGGCCACCCTCGACGAAGCCTTCTTCCGCGCCGTGCTCGAGGAGAAGGAGCAGATCACCCGCAAGGAGGGCATCCTCGAGTTCGTGCCGCCGGACGCCAGCCTGACCCAGCTCGGCGGCCTCGACCAGCTCAAGGAGTGGGTCGCGGAGCGCAACTCGCTGTTCCTGCCCGAGGCGCGCGCCCAGGGCCTGCCCCGGCCGCGCGGTGTGCTGCTGATGGGCATCTCGGGCTGCGGCAAGAGCCTCGCCGTCAAGGTGATCGCCAACGAGTGGAAGATGCCGCTCTTCCGCCTCGACATGAACCTGGTGTTCGCCGGCGTGCAGGGCTCCGCCGAGTGGATCTTCCACCGCGCCCTGGAGGCCGTCGAGACGGTGGCGCCGGCGATCCTGTGGATCGACGAGATCGAGATGGGCATCGCCGGCTACCAGGAGGGCGAGACCGGCGCCAACACCCGCATCTTCTCGACCTTCCTGACCTGGATGCAGGAGCACCGGGCGGACGTCTTCGTGGCCGCGACCGCCAACCGGATCCACCTCCTGCCGGCCGAGATCCTGCGCAAGGGGCGCTTCGACCAGGTCTTCTTCGTCGACCTCCCGAACGAGGAGGAGCGCAAGGAGGTGATGTCGATCCACCTCGCGCGCAACGGGCTCGATTCCGCGCGCTACGACCTCATCCTCCTCGCCTCGGCGACCCGCGGCTGGAACGGGGCCGAGATCGAGCAGGCCGTCGCCTCGGCGCGCATCACCGGCCACGCTCGCGGGGTCGTCGTCTCGCAGAACGACCTCCTCGCCGCCTTCGGCAAGATCATCCCGCTCTCGAAGACCATGGAGGAGCAGCTGAAGGCGATCCGCTCCTGGGCCCGAACCCGCGCCCTGCCCGCCACCCGGGTCATCAAGCCCGAAATGTGAGCGCCGACCGCTCCGGCCCCGGGATCACGCGCCTCGTCGTCGCACCGGCGGCCGAAGGCGCGCGCCTCGACGTCTTCCTCGCCGCGGCGACTTCTCTCAGCCGGCGGGCGGCGCGGCGTCTGCTCGCCGACGGCTTGGTGTGGCGCAACGGCACAGCGATGCGCGTGCAGTCGCGCACCGTGAGCTTCGGCGACGTCGTCGACGTGCTGCGACCGCCGGCGGAGGTCGGCGCGCCGCCCGAGCCGGCGGTTCCCCGTCCGGTCGTGCTGCACCGGGACGGCTGGCTGCTGGCGGCCGCCAAGCCGGCCGGCGTGCTGACAGCGCCCGCGGAGCGGATGGCACCGGACGAGCTCGCGCTCGACCAGCAGGTCCTGCTCGCGCTCGCGCTGGAGGAAGGCCGGCGCCCGTTCGTGCGCACGGTCCACCGCCTCGACCGCACGACCAGCGGCGTGGTCCTCTTCGCCCGTCGCGCCGAGGCCCTGCCGCGGCTCAGCCGGGCGTGGTCGACGGGCAGCGTCGAGAGGATCTACCTCGCCGTCGTCGAGGGCTCTCCCGTCCTCGATCGCACCGTGGTCGACGCACCGATCGCGCGCGACCAGGACCACGCCTGGCGCTTCACGACCGCCGCCCACGGCAGACCGGCACGCACCGAGGCAGAGGTCATCGCCCGCCTCGACCACGGGCTCTCGCTGCTCGCCTGCCGCCTCGGCACCGGCCGCACCCACCAGGTACGGGTGCACCTCGCGTCGGCCGGGCACCCGGTGCTCGGCGACCGGCTCTACGGGTCACGGCGGGCCGACGAGGTGGGCCGCCCCCTGCTCCACGCGTGGTCGATCTCCCTCCCCCACCCCGCGTCCGGCGAGCTGCTGCAAGTGGTCTGCCCACCCCCGGACGACCTCGCGCCGTACCTGCCGGTGACGCTCCACCCCAGCGGCGCCTGAAGACCGCGAACTTCGACACGGAGGGGCGGGCGGCATTCCGAATTCCGAACTCCGAATTCCGAATTCTCCCCGCATCCGCTCTATACTGCGCCGGTGACCGTCGGCTTCGCCTACCTGCTGGTGTTCCTCGGCGGCTTCACCCTCGCCCT
>JALOKS010000455.1 GCA_025456385.1 Thermoanaerobaculales bacterium
ACGTTGCGCGGGATGATGGTGCGGAACACCTGGTCGCCGAAGTGGTCGATCAGCTGCGAGGAGACCTCGTTCGCCAGGTTGTTGCGGGGGTCGTGCATGGTCCGCAGGATGCCCTCGACCACCAGCCGGGGGTTGCGGTGGGAGCGGATCTGCTCGACGGTGCGCAGCAGGGCGGAAAGGCCCTCCAGCGCGTAGTACTCGGTCTGCAGGGGAATCAGCACGCTGTCGGCTGCCACCAGCGCGTTGACGGTCAGCATGTTGAGCGACGGCGGGCAGTCGATCAGGACGTAGTCGAAGCCGCTCCTCACCGGGTCGAGCGCGATGTCGAGGCGCTTCTCGCGCAGCGGGGCGGCGAGCAGCTCGACTTCGGCCGCGGTGAGCTCGTCGTTGGCCGGCAGCACCTGAAAGGCCGCGGCGCTGGTCGCGACCAGGGCGTCTTGGATCGGCGCGCGGCCGATGAGCACTTCGTACGTGGACACCCGCAGCGCATGCTTGTCGATGCCGGAGCCCATCGTCGCGTTGCCCTGCGGGTCCATGTCGACCATGAGCACGCGCCGCCCCGCCGAGGCCAGCGAGGCCGCGAGGTTGACGGCGGTGGTGGTCTTGCCCACACCCCCTTTCTGGTTGGCGATGAGGGGGCCCTGGCCGGGCGGCCGGTCAGCGTCGAGTGGCCGGCTATGATAGCGGCGGGTCCCGTGTTTGGACATCGCGGGGCCGTCGGTGGAGCGGCCGTCCACCGTGTTCGTGGAGAACGCCGCCGGCGACGGAGGCGGGACGCGACGCTCGGCAATGACCGCCCGCAAGGGCGATCGTCGGCGCGCGTGCCATGCTTTGCGCATTCCTCCCAAACGGCCTCCGCCATGCGCCGCCTGCTCCTCGTGATCGTCCTGCTGGGTGCCGCGGCACTCGCCGCGCGGTTCGCCTGGCTCAATTTCTCGGCGAACAGCGGCGCACCGCCCGGCTTCGCGATGAGCAATGGGCGCACCGAGGCCACGGAGGTGATCGTGGCCACCAAGCTCGCGGGTCGGGTCGCCGAGGTCAAGGTCGACGAGGGCGACGAGGTCAGGCAGGGCGACGTGCTCGCCCGCATGGACACCCGGGAGCTCGAGGCGGCCTTCGCCCAGGCCTGGGCCGACCAGCGCCGCGCCGAGGAGCACCTGCGCTACGTCGACGCCTTGCTGGCGCAGTCGCAGAGCGAGCTCGAGCTCGCGGAGAAGAGCTTCCAGCGCGCGACCCGACTGCTCACCACGCGCAGCATCTCCGAGGACCAGGTGGACGAGGCGCGGACCCGGCAGCAGGTGGCGACGTCTGCCCTGCAGGCGGTGCGCGTCCAGCGGGTGGAGGCCGAGGCCGCGGTGGCCGCTGCCCAGGCCAAGGTCGCGCAGGTCCGCGTGCAGCTCGACGACAGCAGCCTGAAGGCGCCGCGCAGCGGCCGCATCGAGTTCCGCCTCGCCGAGCCCGGCGAGGTCCTGGGGGCCGGCGGCCGGGTGCTCACCCTGCTCGATCTGGATGACGCATTCATGACCTTCTTCCTGCCGGAGCAGGAAGCCGGGCAGGTGGCCATCGGCGCGGAGGCGAGGATCGTGCTCGACGCCTTCCCCACCCGGCCGATCGCCGCCCGGATCAGCTTCGTCGCCTCCGAGGCGCAGTTCACGCCCAAGACCGTCGAGACGGCGCACGAGCGGCAGAAACTGTCGTTCCGGCTCAAGGCCCAGATCGACGTCCCGCAGAAGTATCGCGCCTTCGCCAAGCCCGGCCTGCCGGGCGTCTGCTACGTCCGGCTCGACCCGGCGGCCGAGTGGCCCGGGTGGCTGGCGGCCTGGAAGCCGGAGTAGGGCTCGGGCCGGCGGTCGCGTCGGGCTGAGGCCCTGCCGAGTCGGCCGCAGGAATCGACCGCGCGATCGAGGAGTCAGCGTCGTTGGACAGGGCAATAGACCTCGCCGGCGTCAGCCACCGCTACGGGGGCACGCTCGCCCTGGCGGACGCCGCGCTGTCCGCCGCGCCGGGACAGACCGTCGGGCTCATCGGGCCCGACGGGGCCGGGAAGTCGACCCTGCTCGCCCTGATCGCCGGCGTGCGGCGGATCCAGGCGGGGCGGGTCGAGGTCCTCGGCGGCTCGATGGGCGATCCGCGGCACCGCGCGGCCACCTCGCCGCGCATCGCCTACATGCCGC
Source organism: Thermoanaerobaculales bacterium (assembly GCA_025456385.1). GTDB lineage: Bacteria > Acidobacteriota > Thermoanaerobaculia > Thermoanaerobaculales > Sulfomarinibacteraceae > Sulfomarinibacter. The sequence continues at coordinate 2,175 of JALOKS010000455.1, forward strand.
AGGGACTGGGGCGCAACCTCTATCAGACCCTGTCGGTGCGGGAGAACGTGGAGTTCTTCGGGCGCCTGTTCGGCCAGGGACGCGCGGAGCGCCGCGCGCGGATCGACGAGCTGCTGCACGCGACGGGCCTGCACCCCTTCGACGACCGCGCGGCGGGCAAGCTCTCCGGTGGCATGAAGCAGAAGCTGGGCCTGTGCTGCGCACTCATCCACGACCCGGACCTGCTGATACTCGACGAGCCGACTACCGGCGTCGACCCGCTGTCACGCCGCCAGTTCTGGGAGCTGATCGACCGCATCCGAGCCCGTCGGCCGGGCATGACGATCCTGGTCGCGACGGCCTACATGGAGGAGGCCGAGCGCTTCGAGCGGCTCGTCGCCATGCACGACGGGCGGCAGCTCGCCAGCGGCACGCCGGCAGAGCTCAAGGCCCGCACCGGGGCCGGCTCGCTGGAAACAGCCTTCGTCCGCCTGCTGCCGGGCGGCGCCGGCGCCGATCACGAGGAGCTGGAGATACCGCCGCACGGCGCCGACGATCGCGCGATCGCCATCGCCGCAGAGGGCCTGACGCGACGCTTCGGCGACTTCACGGCCGTGGACCGCGTCGACTTCCGCATCCCGCGCGGCACGATCTTCGGGTTCCTCGGCTCCAACGGCTGCGGCAAGACGACCACCATGAAGATGTTGACGGGCCTGCTGCCCATCAGCGAGGGCGAGGCCTGGCTGTTCGGACAGCCGGTGGACGCGTCCGACCCCCGGCTGCGCTCGCGCATCGGCTACATGTCGCAGAGCTTCTCGCTGTACGAGGAGCTCACGGTGCGGCAGAACATGGACCTGCAC
>JALOKS010000123.1 GCA_025456385.1 Thermoanaerobaculales bacterium
ACGTCCTTCCCGATCTTCGTGTTGCACCTGATCTCGACGCCGAGGTCCGCGATCCGCTGGATCTCGGCGTCGAGAATCTCGCGCGGCAGGCGGTAGACCGGGATGCCGTAGCGCAGCATGCCGCCGGCCTTCGGAAGGCCCTCGAAGACGGTCACCTTGTAACCGCGCCGGGCGAGCTGGTAGGCGCAGGAGAGACCTGAAGGCCCGCCGCCGACGACGGCGATCTTCTGCTCCTTCGGGCCTTCGATCGGCTCGGCCTTGAGGCCGTGCTCGATCGCGAAGTCGCCGATGTAGCGCTCGACCGAGTTGATGCCAACCGGGCCGTCCTTGGCGCCGCGGTTGCAGCCCACCTCGCAGGGGTGGGGGCAGACCCGACCCATGACCGACGGGAAGGGGTTGGTCTCCATCTCGATGCGCCACGCCTGCTCGGCCGCCTGCTCGAGGCTCAGGCCGAGCTTCTCGCGCAGGGCGATCACCGACAGCCAGCCGCGGATGTCGTTGCCGCTCGGGCAGTTGCCGGTGCAGGGCGGTAGGCTCTCGACGTAGCGCGGGCGCAGCGACGAGATCTGCGTGCCGCCGCCGCCGCCGCCGCCCGAGAAGCGCGACTTCGCTTTGTCCGACGCGTCCTTTTCCTTCTTCTTCAACAGACCCATGGTGTCGCCTCCTCAACCACCGGCAACCGGCACCCGCTCACGCGAGCTTGGACAGGTGCTTCTTGAACTTGTCGAGCGCCCCGAGCAGGGAGTCGTGCTTCTTCTCGTCCTTCAGGAGGTAGTCGAGAAGGATCGTGTGCATCGGCTCGGTGGTCTCCTCCTTGAGCTCCTCGGCGAGCGCGATGGTCTGCCGCTCGAGCTCGTCGTGGGCCTCGATCTGACCCCACACCTCGGCGAGGTCCTTGTGTGACACCGTGACCGGGGCCCTGGTGATGCTGTCGATCAGGAACTGCTGCACCCGGTGGTGCTGGACGGAGTCGTTGCGGATGATCTCCATGATCTGGCGGACCAGGAGGTTGTCGGTCTTCTCCATGATCTGGGCGGTGGTCTCGATCGCATCGCGCTCGATCCCCTGCCACTGACGCAGCACGGTCACGGTCTTCTTCAGGCGCTCCGGGCCGGAGAGCTTCTTCTTCGCAGCCATTCCAACCTCCAATTTTTCGCGGGCGGCCGGCAAAGCCCCCCGGGCACCGCCCGGGGGGCTCACCGTGCGCTCAGTTCTCGGGCAGCGTCACGAAGCTGCCGCCGGCATACTTGTAGATGCAGCGGCCGGTGTCGATGAGCTCGCGCAGGGCCTTCTTGCAGAGGGCCTTGTCCACCGAGTCCTCACCGAACTGATCGATCATCGCCTTCGTGACGTCCATCGGTTTCAGGTTCTTCTTGCCGTGTGTCGACTTGACCAGATCGTACATCGCGTCTGCGAGCTGCTGGATCGTGACCTCAGCCATGGCTTCCCCCTAGTGGCGCAGCTGCGCCGTCCGCATGAAGGTCTCGCCCGCGTGCTTGAAGTCGTCGATGTGGTACTTGGTGAAGGGCTGGTCGATGAGCTCGAAGAACTTGGGCCAGCCGATGCGGTCGATCCACTCACCAAGACGCTCGTTCTTGCGGGCATGGGCCGCGTAGGTCTCGACGATCTTGACCACCGCCTCGACAACCTCCGGCCAGCGGGGCGGGTTGTTGGGCAGGTAGGGGATCGCGAGCTTCGAGAACTTCGGCGGCACGCGCGAGTTCGAGACCTTGCCGCCCACCCAGACCGAGATGCCGTCGGTCTTGGCGTTGTTGATGGTGCAGGCCGGGCAGACCGTGTAGCAGTTGCCGCAGTACATGCACTGCTCCTCGACGATCTCCACCGACTGCTTGCCGTCCACGGTCGCCGGCCGGATCGCGCCGGTCGGGCAGGAGGCGACCAGGGTCGGGATCTCGCACATCTTCGGCAGCTCGGCGTGGTTGATCACCGGCGCCCGGGTGTGAACGCCGAGGATCGCGATGTCCGAGCAGTGCACCGCGCCGCACATATTGAGGCAGCAGGCGTAGGCGATCCGGGTCTTCGCCGGCAGGTCCTTCTCGCCGGTGAAGTACGGGAAGAGCTCGTCCATCACGGCCTTGACGACGCCCGAGGCGTCGGAGGCCGAGGAGTGGCAGTGCACCCAGCCCTGGGTGTGGACGATGTTCGAGAGCTTGGCGCCGAGACCGCCGACCGGGAAGCCGTAGTCGGCCAGCTCCTTGATGAGCGGCTCGATCTTCTTCTCGTCGGTGAGCAGGAACTCGACGTTGTTGCGGCTCGTCCAGCGCAGGTGGCCGCCGCAGTACGTGTCCGCGATGTCGCAGAACTTGCGGATCGTGGTGATGGCGAGCAGGCGCGGCGAGGCGGCGCGCACCGTGAAGAGCTTGTCGCCGGACTCGGCGACGTGCACCATCACGCCGGGCTTCAGGATCTCGTGGTAGTCCCACTTGCCGTAGTTCTTCTTGATGACCTCGGGCAGGAACTGCTCGTAGTGCGGCGGTCCGATGTCGGTAATGCGTTCGTCAGCCATGTCTTCCTCCCTTCCTACTCGGCCTTCTCGAAGATCTCGTCGTCGAAGAAGATGTACGGATTGGTGCGCGGGTGCATCACCATCTCCGGCACCGGTTCGAGCCCGATCTCTTCGAGGAAGTTCGAGAGGCCGACGCGCTGGATGAACTCACCGACCCGCTCGCGGGACTTGCCGTGCTCGCCCCAGAGCTCCCAGATGGCCTCGGTGAGCTCCTTGAGGTCGGAGTACTCGGACTCGGGGTCCATCTCCAGGAAGGGCACGAAGACCGACGACAGCAGGGCGCCGCCGACGATCGGTGCCTTCGAGCCGATCAGGATGGTCGCACCGCGCTCCTTGCCGGGCTTGAGGGCCTTCGGCATCATGTTGATGCAGTGCATGCACTTGACACAGTTGGAGTTGTCGATGGCCAGCGTCTTGCCGTCCCAGCTCATGCAGCGGGTGGGGCAGCGGTCGCAGACGTCGGCGTTGAGGTCGAGGCCCTGCTTCTCGTAGTCCTTGACCTTCGCGTTGTTGACCTGGATGTCGTCCTTCCAGGTGCCGATAACGGAGCAGTCCGAGCGCGCGATCGAGGCCACGCAGTCGTTCGGGCAGCCGGCGAACTTGAACTTGTACTTGTAGGGGAAGAAGGGCCGGTGCAGCTCGTCCTGGAAGCTCTGGGTGATGTTGTAGCAGGCGTTGAGCGTGTCGTAGCACGCCCACTCGCAGCGCGCCGGGCCGACGCAGCAGCTCGGCGTCCGCATGTTGGAGCCGGAGCCGCCGAGGTCCCAACCGTTGGCGGTCAGATCCGCGAAGATCGGCTCGATCGCCTCGGTCGTGCCGCCGAGGAAAACGATGTCGCCGGTCGAGCCGTGCATGTTGGTGATGCCCGAGCCGTGCTTGTCCCAGATGTCGCACAGGGTGCGCAGGGCGTCGCTGGTGTAGAACCAGGCGGAGGGCTGGTTGACGCGGAAGGTGTGGAACTCGGCCACGCCGGGGAACTCGGCCGCGAGGTCCGAGTAGCGCCCGATGACGCCTCCGCCGTAGCCCATGACCCCGACCAGGCCGCCGTGCTTCCAGTGCGAGATGTGCTCCTCGTAGGAGCGCTCGAGCTGGCTGATGGCGTCGCGCGTGATCGGCTTGTGGGCCTCCTTCTTCATCTCCTTGACGAAGCTCGGCCATGGCCCCTTCTCGAGCTCGTCAATCAGCGGCGTTTTCCTCTTCGTTTCTGTCATGGCCACTCCTTTCCAATGCTTTTATGACCTCGCAGGGATTGCTCGCCACCTGACACCCTCATCCTCGCCACCTACATCAGTGAGCTGATGTTCGACCAGAACCTGGCGAACACCACCGTCGACAGGAAGTAACCGAGCGGCACGTTGACCAGCACCCCGATGGTGAAGGCCCAGAACGGCTTGAGGCCGAAGGTCAGGAGATCCGCGAAGCGGGTGGACAGGCCGATGCAGAGGAAGCACAGCACGAACGCCCACGAGCGCAGATTTTTGATCGGCGTGAAGACCTTGGGTCGGAGGTCGCTGTCGAACCAGTCCGAGGCGTAGCGCAGCTGCTTCAGCGCCCCGATGGTGTCGGCGCGGCCCGGGTCGTCGGCCGGAATCGCCGCCTTCAGGATCTCGAACTCCTCGAGCGACATCGGGCGCCCGCCGGCGCTCCAGGTGATGGCGTCAGGCCCGACGGCGAAGCGGTCGGCGAGCTCCGCGGGCACGCGGTAGCTCGCGAGGTCGGCGTCGTAGCTGATCCTCTCGGCGCCGCTCTTGAAGGTGCCCTGGAGCTTCGCCCGGCCGACCCAGTCCGCCGGTACCGCGCTCGCGACGGCGGTCATGATGACCGAGGCCGCGAAGAACCCGAGCACGAACTTCGGGAAGCGCTCCCAGATGATGCCGGCGCCGACCGCCTTCTCGGCGCCTTCGCGCTTCTCCCAGAAGACGACCGAGACCACCGCCAGGATCAGGCACCAGATGCCGATCCAGATGTCCCGCCCGATCACCTTCATCAGAGTGAAGGTGTTGATCGGGTCGTCCGGGTTGAGCGGGGGCTGGCCGGCCGGCGCGACGATCCCGCCGCGCTCGATGACTGTCGACAGCTCGGCCACCACCGCGAAGCCGGCGGCGTCGGCGAACTCGGAGGTGCCGGTCCAGGCGCCCGCCTCGCCCGGCGAGATCATGCCCGGAACCATGAACTTGAGGACGACCGAGAGGACGAGGATCATGACGATCGCCCACACCGAGACGATGGCGATCGCGATCGCGATGTGGTCCTTCTTGGCCTTGACCGCGCCGCCGACCGCGATCGAGGCCGACACGCCGCACACCGCGCCGGCGGCGCCGAGGACCGCGCCGAACTGCTTCTCGAGACCGAAGAGCCTGGTCGCGGCGAAGTAGATGGTCAGCCACGTGCAGACCGAGACGATGGTCGCCTGCAGGAAGGCGACCCAGCCGGCGCGGAAGATGAGGGTGAGCGGCAGGGTCGCGCCCAGGAGCACGATGCCGGTCTTGATGTAGTACTCGGTGAGCAGGCTCGCCTGGAACCACTCCGGGAGCTTGACGAGGTTGCCGACGACGAGGCCGATGATGAGGGCCAGCAGCGGCGCGCCGAGATCGGCCTTCTCGGCGAGCTCCCAGGTCGACAGGTAGGAGATCGCAGCCGAGGCGAGGAACAGGATCACGAAGCCGGGAAGGAAGCGGCGGACGCTGCGGCCCATCGCCACCATCGACAGCGTGAAGACGACCCCGAAGAGCGCGAAGATCGCCAGGTAGCCCGGCAGGTGGGCGGCGAAGTCGGCCGCGAGGCCGGCCGCGTCCGACCAGGCCCCGGGCGCGACGGCCCAGGAGACGATGCTGCCTCCCGAGGCGTAGGCGGCGAGGGCGAGCAGGACGATCCCGAGGCCGAGCCATACCGCCCAGTAGTCCTCGGTCTTCCAGAGCTTCTGAACTTCGCTCGGCAACGCCCGTCCCCCGTTCACCAGCGACACTCGGCCGGGTACCGGCGGTGCAACCCCTGTGCCAGTGGCGGTCCTCGTGAAATAATCCACAACCTTCTGAGCGGTCGTTACTTTCAAGCGTCGCCGTCGCTCTGGGCGGGTCGCTGAACGACCCCTCCGTTACTCAGGCGTAACGAACGCGGGTGACGCGCTGCCCCTCGCCGGCGGCGGTCCCCGGTCGCTGCCCCCGGACGTCGCGCCTCCCGGGCGCGGGCGCTCAGCCGTCGCGGCGGCGGCCGTCGCCCTCCGGCACCTCGATCGCGAGCGCCTTGATCTTGCGGAACAGGGTGCTCGGGTGGATGCCGAGCTCGCGCGCCGCCGCCTGCCGGTTGCCGTGGTTGCGGCGCAGGGCGTCGGTGATGTGCAGGGTTTCGAGGGCGCGCAGGCTCATGGCGCGGCTGACACCGGCCCCGCCCGGGCTGCGGATGGCGACGAGCTCCGGCGGCAGGTGCTGGAGCTCGATCACGCTCCCCCGGCAGAGCACGAAGGCGTGCTCGATGATGTTCTCGAGCTCCCGGGCGTTGCCGGGAAAGTCGTGGCTCATCAGCAGCGCCATCACCTCGTCGGCGACCCCGACCACGTCCTTGTCCTGGAGACGGTTGAAGCGGTCGATGAAGTGGTCGACGAGCAGCGGGATGTCCTCGCGCCGCCCGACCAGGCTCGGCAGCTCGAGCCGGATGACGTTGATGCGGTAGTAGAGGTCCTCGCGGAAGGTGCCCTGTTCGACGAGCTTGGCGAGATCGCGGTGGGTCGCCGCCACGATGCGAACGTCCGTCGTCAGCGGCTCGACCGAGCCGAGGGGCTCGAACTCGTGCTCCTGGAGGACCCGCAGCAGGCGCACCTGCATCGCCGGCGACACGTCGCCGATCTCGTCGAGGAAGAGCGTTCCCCCCTCGGCGTGCGCGAAGCGCCCGACCTTGTCGGTGCGGGCGTCGGTGAAGGCCCCGGCCTTGTGGCCGAAGAGCTCGGACTCGAGCAGGGCGTCGGGCAGGGCGCCGCAGTTGATGGCCACGAAGCGCTTCGCTCGGCGTGGCGACAGGTCGTGGAGCGCGCGCGCGAAGAGCTCCTTGCCGGTGCCGCTCGCGCCGTGGATCACCACCGTGCTGTCGCTGGCAGCGATCGCAGGCAGGATGCCGAAGAGCTCACGCATCGCCCGGCTGCGGCCGATGATGTCGCCGAGCGAGAAGCGCGCCTCGAGCTCGCGGCGAAGCTCCTCCACCTGGCTCAGGTCGCGAAAGGTCTCGACCCCACCGACCAGGCGCCCCTTCTCGTCCCGCAGCTCCGAGGTCGAGATGCGGATCGGCATCTTGCGCCCCTTGGCGTCGATGATGAAGGCGGCGCGGTTGACGATCGGCTCGCCGGTCTGCAGGGTGTAGCGGAGGGCGCAGCCGCTCTCGCAGATGCTGGCGTGGAAGATGTCGCAGCAGCGGCGGCCGATGACCTCGTGGCGGCTGAGGCCGGTGATCCGCTCGGCTGCGCGATTGAAGTAGGCGATGCGCCACTCGTGGTCGACGGTGAACACCCCGTCCTCGACGCTGTCGAGGATGGCCTGACCGATCTTCGGGTCACTCGAGTTCATCGGCACCACGTCCCTTCCCGAAGGTATCGGCTCGGCGACGGTTGTCAAGCTCGCCGTTCGGGACAACCAACCCGGTGTGGCATACTGGGGCCAGGTTGCCCCCGGAAGGTGGGTGAGAGGTGTCCGAGGAGCGTACCGCGCCCGCCAGCGAGCTCGCGGACAGCACGGCCGGTCGGCGCCGGGCCGGAGACGGAGCCCCGCCGCCGAGCCGGATCCAGGGACCGACGCTGCTCCGCCCCGCGGCCACCGCGCCGGTCGCGGTCTGGCTCGGGCCGGCGCCGTACCTTGCCGCCGTCGTGCTCGCCGTCGC
>JALOKS010000124.1 GCA_025456385.1 Thermoanaerobaculales bacterium
CTCCAGGCTCTGCCCCTGATGACCGAGGGGCACCTGGTCGCCGACCTGGTGGCGGTCATCGGAACCCTCGACATCGTGCTCGGGGAGATCGACCGATGAGAGTTCGGAATTCGGAATTCGGAATTCGGAATTCCTGGACCCGCCATCGACGCGTCGCTGAGAACCCATTCCGAATTCCGAATTCCGAATTCCGAATTCTGACGAGGAGTCGGTCATGACCGATCCCCTGATGCTCTCTCTCGGGATTCCGCTGATCAAGGGCGTGGTGATCCTCGGCGTGCTGCTGCTCACGGTCGCCTACCTGACCTTCGCCGAGCGCAAGATCCTGGCCTACATGCAGGTCCGGATCGGGCCCAACCGGGTCGGGCCGAAGGGCTGGCTGCAGCCCATCGCCGACGGCCTCAAGCTCTTCGTCAAGGAGGACCTGATCCCGGGCAGCGCCGAGCGCTTCGTCTTCATGCTGGCGCCGATCCTCATCTTCGCCCCCGCGATCCTGGTCTGGGCGGTGATCCCCTGGGGCGAGCCCTTCTCCCTGGCCGGGGTCGAGATCACGCCCTTCCTCGCCGACGTCAACATCGCCCTCCTGTTCGTGATCGCGGTGTCCTCGATCGGGATCTACGGCATCATCCTCGGCGGCTGGGCCTCCAACAACAAGTTCTCGCTGATGGGTGGCCTGCGCTCGGCGGCGCAGCTCGTGTCCTACGAGGTGCCGATGGGCTTCGCGGTCGTCGCGGTGGTGCTGATGGCGGGCACGCTGTCGCTGGTCGGCATCGTCGAGGCGCAGCGCGCGGCCGGACTGTGGTTCATCGTCCCCGGCATCCTCGCCTTCGGCATCTACTTCATCTGCGGCGTCGCCGAGACCAACCGCAACCCCTTCGACCTGCCGGAGGCCGAGGCCGAGCTGGTGGCTGGCTTCCACACCGAGTACTCGGGCATGAAGTTCGCCTTCTTCTACCTCGCCGAGTACGCCAACATGCTGGTGGTGTCGTCGCTCGCCGTGATCCTCTTCTTCGGCGGCTGGCTGCGCCCCTTCCCGAACCTCGAGATCCTCGGCTTCCTCGACCTGATCCCGCCCTTCTTCTGGTACGCCGCCAAGGTGCTGGCCTTCATCTTCGTCTACATCTGGTTCCGCGGGACCTTCCCGCGCTACCGCTTCGACCAGCTGATGCAGATCGGCTGGAAGTGGCTGCTGCCCCTTTCGTTGGCCAACGTCATGCTGGTCGCGCTGGGGGTCCTGCTCGTGAAGGGATGAGCCCATGAGCGTCGGCGACTTCGTGCGCAAGCTGATCCCCACCGACCTGTTCGGCGGGATGAGCGTGACCGGCGGCTACCTGTTCCGCCGCAAGGAGACCGTGCAGTACCCTGAGAAGCGGCTCGAGCCGCCGCAGCGCTTCCGCGGCATGTTCGGCTACGACCTCGAGCGCTGCATCGACTGCCACCTCTGCGCCAAGGCCTGCCCGATCGACATCATCTACATCACCGACCACACCGAGGTCGAAGAGATCGACGGCAAGAAGAAGAAGAAGAAGGTCATCGACCGCTACGACATCGACGTCAAGCGCTGCATGTTCTGCGGCCTCTGCGAGGAGGCCTGCCCGACCGAGCCCAAGTCGATCTGGCTCACGACCCTGAGCTACGAGGGCTCGAGCTACGAGCGGAACGAGCGCCTCTACTACACCAAGGAGCGGCTGGCGGGCTGGGACGGCCTGCTCGCCTTCCCGGGGGTGGTTCTGCCCAGGGACGGCCAGAACCCGGCCGCACCGAAGACCCGGGTTGCGGCCACACCGCCCGCCGGGGGCGCGGAAGGAGCGGCTTGATGGACTTCCTGATCGCCAATTTCGAGGCTGTCCTCTTCTACACCGTGGCCCTGGCCGCGGTGGCGGGCGGCATCGGGGTGGTCACTCTGAAGCACCCGGTGCACGCCGCCCTCGCTCTGCTCGAGACCTTCGTCATGGTGGCGGTGCTCTTCGTGCTGCGCCACGCCGAGTTCCTGGCCGCGGTGCAGGTGCTGGTCTACGCCGGCGGCATCATGGTGCTCTACCTCTTCGCCATCATGCTCGTGCGCTTCAAGGGCATGCGGCCGGACGAGGTCTTCCTGTCCGGCATCGCACCGCTCGCGATTCTCGGCGGCGTCCTGCTCGGCTCCTTCGTGGCGATCGGCATCCTGCTCGGCACCATGGCCACCGGCGAGGGCGGCGCGGCCGCCATGCGGGCGGTGGGCGACGAGCTCCCGGGCAACACCGAGGCGGTGGGCTGGGTGCTCTACACCACCTACCTGGTGCCCTTCGAGGTGGTGTCGGTGGTGCTCCTCGTGGCGATGATCGGCGCCATCATCTTCGGGCGTCGGGACGCGGAGCTGTCCAAGCCGGGCGGGGAGGTGAAGCCGTGATCTCCGCCGAGCCCTACGTCGCGCTCTCGCTGGTGCTCCTCTGCCTCGGCCTCGTCGGCGTCATGGTGCGCCGCAACTTCATCACCGTGCTGATGTCGCTCGAGCTGATGTTCAACGCCGTCAACCTCAACCTGATCGCCTTCTCCTTCCGGCTCGGCGACCTCGCCGGCCAGATCCTGGCGATCTTCGTGATCACCGTCGCCGCCGCCGAGGCGGCCATCGGCCTCGGTCTGATCATCGCCCTGGTCCGCCTCAGGGACACGGTGTCCCTCGACGAGGCCGACCTGATGCGGAGCTAGCGGGATGACTTTCTACGACCTGATCTGGCTCGTCCCCGTCTTCCCCTTGATCGGGGCGGCCTTCAACGGCCTGGTCTCGAACCGCCTCGGCCTGCCGAAGACCGTCACCCACACCGTCGCCCTCCTGGGCGCCGGGGCCGCCTGGCTGTGGGGCTGGGCGGCGGTCGTGCAGTGGATGCTGACCGAGGACACACACCGCCCCTACGTGGTCGAGGTCTTCTCCTGGATCCAGGGCGGCGAGCTCGCGATCTACGGCGGCCGCGTGGTGCCGCTCGAGGTCGCCGCCTCATTCCAGATCGACGCGCTGTCGGCGGTGATGCTCGGCTTCGTGACCTTCGTCGGCTTCCTCATCCACCTCTACTCGGTCGGCTACATGCACTCCGAGTCCGACCGCGCCTACGCCCGCTTCTTCTCCTACCTCAACCTCTTCATGTTCGCGATGCTGACCCTGGTCACCGGCTCCAACCTGCCGGTTCTCTTCGTCGGCTGGGAGGGCGTCGGCCTCTGCTCCTATCTGCTGATCGGCTTCTACTTCGAGAAGGACTGGTGCGCCGCCGCCGGCATGAAGGCCTTCATCGTCAACCGCATCGGCGACTTCGGCTTCCTGCTCGCGATCTTCTTCGCATTCTTCTACTTCGGGACTCTCGAGTTCGCCGGCCTGCACGAGGCCATGGCCGCCCACCACGGCGTGCCCGCCGCCGCGGCCACGATCATCGGCGTGCTGCTGTTCGTCGGCGCCATGGGCAAGTCGGCGCAGATCCCGCTCTACGTCTGGCTGCCGGACGCGATGGCGGGCCCGACCCCGGTCTCGGCCCTGATCCACGCCGCCACCATGGTCACCGCCGGCGTCTACATGGTCGCCCGCTGCAACTTCTTCTACCAGCTGAGCCCGACCGCCATGCTCACCGTCGCGGTGGTCGGCGGCGCGACCGCGGTCTTTTCGGCGACCATCGGCCTGGTTCAGAACGACATCAAGAAGGTGCTCGCCTACTCGACCGTCTCCCAGCTCGGCTACATGTTCCTCGCGGCCGGCGTCGGCGCCTACATCGCCGCCATCTTCCACGTCGTCACGCACGCCTTCTTCAAGGCCTGTCTCTTCCTCGGCTCGGGCTCGGTGATCCACGCCTGCGGCGGCGAGCAGGACATGCGCAAGATGGGCGGACTCCGGAAGCACATGCCGACCACCTTCTGGACCTTCGTGGCGGCGACGGTGGCGATCGCCGGCATCCCGCCGCTGGCCGGCTTCGTGTCCAAGGACATGATCCTCGCCAAGGCCTTCGAGGCCGGGCTCACCGACCTCAACGGCTACGGCACGGTCTACTTCCTGCTCTGGGGCCTGGGCCTCGCCGGCGCCGCGCTGACCGCCTTCTACATGTTCCGGCTGGTCTACATGACCTTCTTCGGCTCCTTCCGCGGCGGCGAGGAGGCGGAGCACCACCTCCACGAGTCGCCGTGGACCATGACCCTGCCGCTGCAGGTGCTGGCGGTGCTGTCGATCGTCGGCGGCCTCTTGATCGGCTTCCCCGGCCAGCTCTTCCACCTCGAGGGCTGGAGCCTGATCGAGCGCTTCATGGCGCCGGTGGTGCTCGGCCACGGCGAGCACGGCCACCACGCCGTCAGCTTCGCCCTCGAGTGGGGGCTCGTCGTGGTGTCGGTGGCGGCGGCGGTGGCCGGCATTCTGGTGGCGCGCCGCTTCTACCGGCTCGACCCGAGCTTCGCGAAGCCGCGGGCGCTGGCCGAGCGCTTCCCCTTCGCCTACAGGCTGCTCCTCAACAAGTACTGGGTCGACGAGCTCTACGACGCGACCGTCATCAGCGGCACCGTCAAGGGCTCGCGCCTGCTGTGGGAGGTCGACGCGCGGGTGGTCGACGGCGCGGTCAACGGCGCGGCGCACTCGACGGTCGGCTCGTCCTTCCTCTCCGGCGTCTTCGACCTCAAGGTGGTGGACGGCGGCGTGAACCTGGTGGCGAGGATCTACGACGTGGCGAGCCGCGCCTTCCGCCGCCTGCAGGTCGGCTACGCCCAGGGCTACGCGATGGTCATGGTCTTCGGGGCCGCGGTCCTGCTCGGTGTGTTCTACCTCATCAAACTGTGAGCTAGGGGACGACGATGGATTTTCAATACGGCTGGCTTCTCAATCTGATCTGCTACCTGCCGCTGGCGGGCGCGCTCCTGATGATGTTCTTCATCAACAAGGAGAACGCGGGCGCGCTCAAGGGCTTCGCGACGGTGGTGGCGGGCGTCGACTTCGTGCTCTCGATCCCGCTCTGGTTCCTGTACCGGCCCGACGGCCCCGAGTTCCAGTTCGCGACCCGCTTCGACTGGATCCCGTCGGTGGGCGTGCAGTACATCTTCGGGGTCGACGGCTTTGCCGTGCTGCTGATCCTGCTGACCACCCTGCTCGGCTTCATCGCCGTCTACAGCTCCTTCACGGCGATCACGGAGCGCCAGAAGGAGTACTACATCTTCCTGCTGCTGCTGCAGACAGGCATGCTCGGCGTCTTCTGCTCTCTGGACTTCATCCTCTTCTACGTCTTCTGGGAGGTCATGCTGGTCCCGATGTACTTCCTCATCGGGGTCTGGGGCGGGCCGCGGCGGCTCTACGCGGCGATCAAGTTCTTCCTCTACACCCTGGTCGGCTCGGTTCTGATGCTCGTCGGCATCCTGGCCCTCTACTTCTTCAACGCCGGCGGGCTCGCGGCGGTCGGCCTCGAGGGCCTCGGCAACGAGGCGACCTTCTCGATCACGCACCTCTACACCATCGCCACCCAGATCCCGCCCGAGATGCAGTTCTGGGTCTTCCTGGCCTTCTTCGTCGGCTTCGCCATCAAGGTCCCGATGTTCCCGTTCCACACCTGGTTGCCCGACGCCCACGTCGAGGCGCCGACCGCGGGCTCCGTGATCCTCGCCGCCGTCCTCCTCAAGATGGGAACCTACGGCTTCGTCCGCTTCTCGCTGCCGATCCTGCCGGACGCCACGGTCGAGGCGGTGGGCTGGGTCGGCGTGCTGGCGATCATCGCCATCGTCTACGGCGCCCTGGTGGCGATGGCGCAGAAGGACATGAAGAAGCTGGTCGCCTACTCGTCGGTCAGCCACATGGGCTTCGTCATGCTGGGCATGTTCGCGCTCAACGAGGCGGGCCTGCGCGGCTCGATCCTGCAGATGCTCAACCACGGCGTCTCGACCGGCGCCCTCTTCCTGCTCGTCGGCATCGTCTACGAGCGCCGCCACAACCGGATGATCGCCGAGTACGGCGGCATCGCGAAGGTGATGCCGCTCTACGCCACCTTCTTCATGATCATGACGATGTCGTCGATCGGCCTGCCGACGCTCAACGGTTTCATCGGCGAGTTCACGATCCTGATCGGTGCCTTCCACCACTCGTGGGTGTGGGCCCTCTTCGGCGCCTCGGGCATCGTCCTCGGGGCCGCCTACATGCTGTGGCTCTACCAGCGCGTTTTCTTCGGCGAGCTCACGAACGAGAAGAACAAGGCCCTGCCGGACCTCAACCTCCGCGAGCAGTGGACCCTGATCCCGCTCATCGTCGTCGCATTCTGGATCGGCCTCTACCCGAAGCCCTTCTTCGACCGCATGGCGCCGAGCGTCGACCGCGTCCTCGAGCGGGTGGTGGCGGCGAGGCCGGACCTCGACACCGGGGCGGCCCGGGTGGCCGAGATCGCACACGCGCCCGCCGCCGAGCCGGCAGGGGAGCACGGGGAGTAGGTCATGACGATGACCCTCGACCAGTTCGTGCCCTTCGCCCCCGAGATCTTCCTCGCGGTGGCCGGCTTCGTGGTGCTGCTGGCCGGCGTCCCGCTCGGCCGCCGCGGAGTGCGGCCGCTGGCGCTCGCCGGCGTCGCCGCCCTGGCCGTGACCGGGGCCCTGGTCTGGCTGCTGGCGCGTCCGGCCGCCGGGCCGCAGGTGATCCTCGGCGGCATGCTGGTGATCGACCAGATGGCGGTGTTCTTCAAGCTGCTGGTCCTGGCGGCCGGCGCGGTGGCGCTGTTCATGGCGGCCGGCTTCCTGGAGCGCGCGGGCTACGGCGGCGGCGAGTACGTGTCGCTGGTGCTCTTCGCCACCGTCGGCATGTTCGTGATGGCCTCGGGCGTCAACCTGGTCTCGCTCTACGCCGGTCTCGAGCTGATGGCGCTGTCGGTGTACGTGCTCGTCGGCTACTTCAAGCTCGAGGCGAGGTCCAACGAGGCGGCCGTCAAGTACTTCGTCCTCGGCGCCGCGTCCTCGGCCGTGCTCCTCTACGGTGTCTCCCTCATCTACGGCGCCCTCGGCACCTTCGACCTCGCCGCCATCCGGGCCTCGCTGACCGCGGTGCCGTCGGGCAACCCGATGCTGATGCTGGGCATGGTGCTGGTCGGCTTCGGCATGCTCTTCAAGGTCGCCGCGGTGCCCTTCCACGTCTGGACGCCGGACGCCTACGAGGGCGCGCCGACCCCGGTCACGGCCTTCATCTCGGTGGCGCCCAAGGCCGCGGCCTTCGCGATGTTCATGCGTCTGTTCCTCGGCGCCTTCGCACCCGGGGTCGAGCACTGGCGGGTCGTGCTGTGGGCGGCGGCGGCGGCGACCATGGTCTTCGGCAACGTCGCCGCACTCACCCAGGACAACGTCAAGCGCATGCTCGCCTACTCGTCGATCGCCCACGGCGGCTACGCCCTCATGGGCCTCGTGGCGGCCAACGAGACCGGC
>JALOKS010000125.1 GCA_025456385.1 Thermoanaerobaculales bacterium
GTGCGGGTGCTGACCGACAAGCCGGTCTACAACCAGGTCGAGGACCCGAGCGGGCGCATGGTGCGCCTGCGCAGCGGCGACGTCCTCGCCGGCGTGCTCGGCTCGCGGCGGGCGCTGCGCGGCTACGCCGGCGAGGTGCCGGCCGCGCTCGCGCCGGGCGAGGTCGTGCAGATCCTCAACCTCGGCGGGGTCCTCGGCCGCTGCACGGCCGCCAACCCGGACCTCGGCCCGCCCTTCGACGCCGAGGTGCTCGGGGCGGTGCTCGCCTTCCCGCGCACCGGCGACCGCGTCGGGCGGCCGGCCAGCATCGGCGAGGGCGCGGTGGCGCGGGCGGCGGCGCTCGAGCCCGGGCCGCCGATCGTCGCCGTCGCCGGCACCTGCATGGACGCCGGCAAGACGGTCGCCGCGAGCGAGGTCGTGCGGGGCCTCAGCCGCGCCGGCCTGCGCTGCGCCGGGGTCAAGCTGACGGGCGTGTCGCTGCGCCGCGACGCGTTGTCGATGATCGACGCCGGCGCCGTCGAGGCCCTGACCTTCAACGACGCGGGGGTGGTCTCGACCGACGCGGCGGTCGCCCTGGAGACGGCGCGCGGGCTCCTGAACGAGCTCGGCCGCCGCTGCCGGCCGGAGGTCGTCGTCGCCGAGCTCGGCGACGGCCTCCTCGGGGAGTACGGCGTGGCCGAGCTGCTCGCCGACCGCGAGCTCGCCGGCCGCTTCGCGGCCCTGGTCTGCTGCGCGCCCGACCAGGTCGGCGCCTGGGGCGCGGTGCGCCTGCTCGAGGAGCGCTTCGGCCTGCGGCCGACCGTCATCTCGGGCCCGGCGACCGACAACGAGGTCGGCTGCCGCTTCATCCGCGTGTCGCTCGGGCTGCCCGCGGCCAACGCCCGCCGCGGCGACGGCGAGCTGGCGCGGCTGGTGCTGGGAGCGGTCCGTGCGCGCGCCTGAGCCCGGCCTCAGGGTCGCGGTCCTCGGCGCCTCGGGCTACGTCGGCGGCGAGCTGCTGCGCCTGCTCGCCGCCCACCCCAGGGTGGCGGAGCTGCGCGCGATGTCGGCGAGCCGGGCCGGCGAGCCGTGGAGCGCGGTCCACCCCTCGCTCGCCAACCTCGCGGGCGGGGAACGCCGTTTCGAGGCTCTCGAGCCGCGGGAGGCCGGGAGCTGGGCGGAGGTGGTGATCCTGGCCCTGCCGCACGGCCACTCGCAGAAGGTGCTGGAGGCGGTCGAGAGCGGGGAGCCGGGGCTGGTCATCGACACCGCCGCCGACTTCCGGCTCGGCGACCGCGCCCTCGCCGAGTCGGTGTACGGCCCCCACGCGCGGCCCGACGCCCTCGGCAGCTTCGCCTGCGGCCTCGCCGACGTCGAGGGCGCGGCGCTCGCCGGCCGCCGCCGCATCGCCGTGCCGGGCTGCTTCGCCACCGCCGCGCTCCTCGCCCTGTGGGCGGTCGCCGGCTCCCTCGACCGCGGCTCCGACCCGGTGTGCTTCGCGCTCACCGGCTCGTCGGGCGCCGGCGCCGCGCCCCGCCCCACCACCCACCACCCGGCGCGGGCCAACAACCTCTTCGCCTACGCCCTCGGCGGCCACCGCCACCAGGCCGAGCTCGTCGAGCGCCTGCGGGCCTGGCGCGGCGAGGCCGCTCCTTCCTGCCGTCTGCTCACCCACTCCGCGCCGCTGGTGCGCGGCATCCATCTCACCCTGCGCGCCCGCCGGAGTGGCGCGGCCGGCGCGCCCGCCGGGCAGGCGCGGGAAGCCTTCGCGGGGCGGCCCTTCGTGCACCTGCTCGAGCGGCCGCCGGAGCTCAGCGCCGTCGTCGGCACGAACCACGCCCACCTGCACGTGGCGGCGGGCGACGACGGCAGGGAGGTCGTGGTGCTGGCCGTGATCGACAACCTGGTCAAGGGGGCCGCCGGCCAGGCGGTCCAGTGCATGAACCTCGCCCTCGGCCTCGAGGAGACCGCCGGGCTCGAGTTCGCCGGGCTCGCGCCATGCTGACCGCCGCGCGATCGCCGGAGCTCCCCGTCTACCCGCGGCTCGACCTCGAGCCGCAGCGGGGCTCGGGCTCGACCCTGGTCGCGAGCGACGGCCGCGAGCTCCTCGACCTCTACGGCGGCCACGCGGTGGCGGTCACCGGCCACTGCCACCCGAAGGTGGTGGCGGCGGTCCGCGAGCAGGCCGCGCGGCTGCTCTTCTACTCCAACGCGGTGCCGCTCGCGGTCCGCGACCGGGTCCACGAGCTGCTGATCGAGCTCGCGCCCGCGGGCCTCGAGCAGTGCTTCCTCGTCAACTCGGGAGCCGAGGCCAACGACGTCGCGCTGCAGCTCGCGCGCCGGCTCACCGGGCGGCGGCGGGTGGTGGTCATGGAGGGCGGCTTCCACGGCCGCAGCCTGGCGACGCTGGCGGCGAGCGGGCTGCCGCGCTACCGCCAGCTCGCGGAGAAGAGCGGCGGCCAGGCCCTCGTCGACCTCACGGCGGTGGCGCCCTTCGACGACCCCCGCGCCCTCGCGGGCCTGGTCGACGCCCAGGTCGCGGCGGTGCTGCTCGAGCCCGTGCAGGGCCTCGCCGGCGCGCGCGAGCTCCGCCGCGAGACCCTGGCCGAGGCCCGCCGCGCCTGCGACGCCGCCGGCGCGCTGCTGATCTTCGACGAGGTCCAATGCGGCTGCGGCCGGACCGGGGCCTTCACCGCCGCCGAGGCCTACGGCGTGCGGCCGGACATCCTGACCCTCGCCAAGGGCATCGCCGCCGGCCTGCCGATGGGGGCGGTGCTGGTCTCCGGACGGGTCGCAATGGCGGTGGGCGAGGGCGACCTCGGCTCGACCTTCGGCGGCGGTCCGGTCGCGGCGGCGGCGGCGGCCGCCAACCTCGAGGTCCTGCGCGACGAGCACCTGCCCGAACGGGCGGCGGCGCTCGAGCTGCGGCTGCGGCGCGCCCTCGCGGCGGTGCCGGCGGTCCTCCGCATCAGCGGCAAGGGTCTGCTGCTCGGCGTCCACCTCGACCGGCCGGCGCGCGGCGTGCAGGCGAGCCTCTTCGAGCGCGGCTTCCTGGTCGGCACCGCGGTCGACCCGCGGGTGCTGCGCCTGCTGCCGCCGCTGGTGCTGCGCGACGACGAGGCGGACCGCTTCGCGGCGGCGCTTCAGGAGGTGCTGCGATGAGCCCCCGCCACTTCCTGGCCTGCGACGAGTGGCCCGACGAGGCGGTGCTGGCGCTGCTCGCCCGTGCGGCCGAGCTCAAGGCCGGCGCCTCGCCGCGGCCCCTTTCCGGTCGGGTGCTGGTCGGGGTCTTCTTCGACCCCTCGCTGCGCACCCGCACCTCCTTCGAGGTCGCCATGAGCCGCCACGGCGGGCACATGGTGGTGCTCGAGCCCGGGCGCGGCAGCTGGCCGATCGAGACCCGCCCCGGCGCGGTCATGGACGGCGCCGAGGCCGAGCACCTGATCGAGGCGGCGCGGGTCCTCGGCCGCTACGGCGACCTGCTCGCGGTGCGCGCCTTCCCGAAGGCCGCGACCTGGCCCGAGGCGCGGGCCGACGCCGTGCTGCGCGGCTTCGCGGCCCACGCCGGGGTGCCGGTCATCAACCTCGAGTCGGCGCGCCGCCACCCCTGCCAGGGCCTCGCCGACGCGCTGACGCTCCAGGAGCGGCTCGGACCCGAGCTGCGCGGACGCCGCTTCGTGCTCTCCTGGGCCTTCCACCCGAAGGCGCTGCCGACCGCGGTGCCGGTGTCGGCGGCGCTCGCCGCGGCGCGCCTCGGCATGGAGGTCGTGGTCGCGCGCCCGGAGGGCTTCGACCTCGACCCCGAGGACATGGACGCGATCGGCGCGGTCGCGGCCCGCGCGGGCGGCAGCCTCCGGGTCTCGGCCGGGCTCGACGCCGCCGTCGCGGGCGCCGACGCGGTCTACGCCAAGAGCTGGGGGGCGCTCACCTGCTTCGGCGACCCGGAGCGCGAGGCCGCGCTGCGGGCGCCCCTGCGCGGTTGGCGCATCGACGAGGCGCGCATGGCCGCGACCCGCGACGGCGCCGGCATCTTCCTCCACTGCCTGCCGGTGCGGCGCAACGTGGTGGTCACCGACGGGGTCCTGGACGGCCCCTGGTCGGTGGTCGTGGACCAGGCCGAGAACCGGCTGTGGGCGCAGCAGGCGCTGCTCGAGGAGCTGCTGGCCGGAGGTGGCGCATGAACGAGCACGTGGCGGGGCTCAAGGAGGCCCTCGACTACACCCGCCTCTACCGCGAGCAGGTCTTCGTCGTCAAGCTCGGCGGCGAGGTGGTGGCCTCGTCCGAGGCCCTCGCGGGCGTGGCGGTGCAGATCGCCCTCCTGGAGTCGCTGTCGATCCGGGTGGTGGTGGTCCACGGGGGCGGCCCGCAGGCCTCCGAGCTGTCGCGGCGGCTCGGCATCGAGCCCGAGGTGGTGGCGGGCCGGCGCGTCACCACCCCCGAGGTCCTCGAGGTCGCCAAGATGGTCTACGCCGGTCGCATCAACGTCGACGTGCTCGCCGCGCTGCGGGCGCACGGGGTGTCCGCAGTCGGGCTGTCCGGCATCGACGCCGGCCTCGTCACCACCCGCCGCCGGCCGCCGCTGACGGTGCGGGGCGACGACGGCGTCGAGCGCCTGGTGGACTTCGGCGAGGTCGGCGACGTCGAGGCGGTCGACCCCGGCCTGCTCGATCTGCTGCTGCCGCGCGGCTACGTGCCGGTGGTGGCCTCGCTCGCCGCCGACCGCGAGGGCCGGCCGCTCAACATCAACGCCGACACGCTGGCGGAGGCGCTCGCGCGCGCGCTCGGGGCGAAAAAGCTGATCTACCTCACCGGCGCGCCCGGGCTGCTGCGCGACGCGCAGGACCCGACCTCCCTGGTCGCCTTCGCGGGCCCGGCCGAGCTCCAGGAGCTGCTGGACTCGGGCGCCGTGAAGGGCGGCATGCGGCCCAAGGTCGAGGCCTGCCTGCGCGCGGTCGCGGGCGGCGTGCGGCGCACGCACATCATCGACGGCCGCGCCGCCGACGCGCTGCTGATCGAGGTCTTCACCGGCAGCGGCAGCGGCACGATGATCGTCGCCGAGCCGGAGCGCCGCGACTACCTCGAGGAGCAGCGGTGAGCGGCGCGGCCGTTGAGCTCCTCGCCGACCTGGTGCGGACACCGAGCCCGTCCGGGCGCGAGGGGGCCGCGGCCGAGCTGCTCGCCGGCTGGGCCGCGGCGCGCGGCCTTCAAGCGGCGGTCGACGACGCCGCGGTCCGTCTCGATCTCAGCGGTCCGGCCGCCGGCCCGACCCTGCTCTTCGCCTCGCACCTCGACACCGTGCCGCCGGGCGAGGGCTGGAGCGTCGACCCCTTCGCGGGCGTCGTTACCGCGGGCCGCCTGACCGGCCGCGGTGCGGTCGACGCCAAGGCCTCGGTCGCCGCGATGGCGGCCGCAGCCGCCGCGCTCGCCGACGGCGGCGGTCCCGCCTCCGGACGCCTGATCGTGCTCGCGACCTACGCCGAGGAGACCCGCGACACCACCATGCCGCGCGCCCTCGAGCGGCTCGGCGGGGAGCCCGCGGCCGCGGTCGTGGGCGAGCCGACCTCGCTCGCCCCCTGCGTCGCGCAGCGCGGCCAGCTGCTGCTCAAGCTGAGCTGGCGCGGCGAGCAGCTGCACGCGGGCTGGGCGGCGCAGCGGAGGCCGCCGCCGGCGAACGCGATCCGCCTCGCCGCCCGCGACCTCGCGGCCCTCGACGGGCTCCGCTTCGAGCGCCGCCACCCGCTGCTCGGGGAGGTGGTGGTCACCCCGACCCTGCTCGAGGCCGGCGTCGCCCGCAACGTGACCCCGCCGCGCTGCGAAGCGGTGCTCGACATCCGCACCACCCCCTGCTACGGGCACGCCGAGATCACGGCCGCGGTGGCGGCCTGGGTGGCGGCGGAGGTCGAGGTCCTCTCCGACCGCCTGCTGCCGGCCGCCACCCCGGAGGGCTCGGCGCTGCTCGCGGCCTTCGTCCGGGTGCGGCCGGAGGCGGAGCCCGTCGCCTCGCCGACCTGCTCCGACTGGACCTTCCTGCGCCACCTCGACGCCCTCAAGCTCGGTCCCGGCGACTCGCGCCGCTCGCACACGGCGGACGAGTGGGTCGAGCTCGCCGAGGTCGAGGAGGCGGCGCGGCTCTACCTCGACCTCGCGCGCGAGGTGCTCGGCTGATGCGCACGCTGTGGAGCGGGGGCCCGGGGCCCGACGAGCGGGCCGCCGCCTTCACCGCCGGCGACGACCGCCGCTGGGACCGGCGCCTGCTGCGCTGGGACATCCTCGCCTCGATCGCCCACGTCGAGGGGCTCGCGGACGCGGGGCTGCTGGACGGGGCGGAGTGCGGGCAGCTGCGGGCCGCCCTGCGGCGGGCCCTCGCCGACGAGGCGGCGGGCCGCTTCAGCGTCGGCGACGACGAGGAGGACGCGCACACGGCGCTCGAGCGGCGGCTCGGCGACGAGCTCGGCGAGGTCGCGGCGAAGCTGCACACCGGGCGCTCGCGCAACGACCAGGTGCTGGCCGCGCTGGCCCTGCACCTCGGCGACGGCCTGCTCGCGGTGATGGACGGCGCCCTCGACGTCGTCGGCGCCCTGCTCGCGCTCGGCCGCCGCCACCGCGCCGTGGTGATGCCGGGCTACACCCACCTGCGGCGGGCGATGCCGTCGACGGTGGCGCTGTGGGCGGCGGGCTACGCCGAGGCCCTGCTCGACGACCTCGGGCCGCTCGCCGCCGCGCTCGACCTCGCGGACGTGTCGCCGCTCGGCAGCGCCGCCGGCTACGGGGTGCCGCTGCCGCTCGACCCGGCGGCGGCCGCGCGGCGGCTCGGCCTCGCCCGCTGCCGCCACGCCGTGACCGCGGCCCAGCTCGGGCGCGGCAAGCTCGAGGCCGTGGTGCTGGCGGCGCTGTGGGCCGCCGCCCGCGATCTCGGCGCCTTCGCCTGGGACGTGATCCTGCTCTCGTCGGAGGAGCGCGGCTTCCTGCGCATTCCCGAGGGCCTCGCGACCGGCTCGTCCATCATGCCGCACAAGCGCAACCCGGACGTCTTCGAGCTCATGCGGGGCCGCGCCGGCGTGCTCTGCGGCCTGACCGCCGGGGCGATGACGGTTGCCGGCGGCCTCCCCGGCGGCTACCATCGTGACCTCCAGCTCACGAAGGGCCCGGTGATGGAGGGACTCGAGATCGTGCAAGGGATGCTCGGCATGGCGGCGGCGGCGGTGGCGAAGCTCGAGGTCGACCGCGATGCCTGCTGCCGCGCGCTCGGCGGCGGGCTGCTGGCCACGGACGAGGTCTACCGTCGGGTGCGCGCGGGGACGCCGTTCCGGAACGCCTACCGCGAGGTGGCGGCCGAGGTCGCGGCCGGCCGGCCGGTGCCGGACCTCGAGCCCGCCGCG
>JALOKS010000126.1 GCA_025456385.1 Thermoanaerobaculales bacterium
GCGAGCGCGTGCACCACCTCGTCGCCGCGGCGGAAGCTGCGGCTGACGCCGACGAGCTCGACCACCGGCCGGACAGCTCCTCCCGGTTCCACGACCCGCCTCAGCCGGCGAACTCGCCGAGCGGCCGGTAGCAGAAGACGTAGGCGCCGCCGCCGACCACCACCTCGAGCTCGGCGCCGCGGTTCACGGCGTACTCGACGTAGCCCGGGACCTCGCAGTCGCCGTGGCACTCGCTCGCGTGCGCCGGCGACTCGCGGTCCGCGGCGCGGTCATACCAGGACAGGCACACCGGCTCCGCGAGCTCGCGGGCGGCGGCGCGGTCGGCCTCCGCCTTCGCGGCCGCGAAGTCGAGGCCGCCCTGGCCGTCGCCGAGGTGCAGGGAGCGCAGAGGACGTTTCATATCCAGACCCTCCCGGAGAGCAGCCCGGCGCGCGGCACTATTCCTCGCCCTCGGGCGGCGCCGCGGCCGGCGTCAGCTTCTCGCCGCGCTCGAGAGCCGACGCCGCCCACTCGAAGACTAGCCGGTCGCGGCGGCGGCGATGCGGAGGACGCTGCGCGCTCGAACGCATGACCACGCCCATGCGCGGGTTGCCTTCGAGAGCGCCGCGGTTGCGGTCGAGAAACGCCCAGTAGAGACTGGTGATCGGGCAGCTCGACCTCGGCTCGAAGTCGCAGGCCGCGCAGAAGTCGCTCATGCGGTCGATGTAGGCAGCGCCCGAGACGTAGGGTTTGGTGGTCATCAGCGGCCCGACGGCGTAGGTGCCCATCGCGAGCACATTCGGCTCGACCACCCAGTCGTAGGCGTCGATGTACGCGATCCAGAACCAGTCGGCGAGCTCGCGCGGCGACACGCCGAGCAGCGTCGCGAGGTTGGCGAGCACCATCAGCCGGGTGATGTGGTGGCTCCAGCCCTCGCGCCACACGTCCGCCACGACCGTGTCGAGGCAGGCCAGCCCGCTCGGCCGGCCCGGCCAGAAGCATGGTGGCAGCGGCCGCGCGGCGTCGAGAACGGAGGGGCAGGCGCCGCCATCGAGCCCCTCGTCGCCGCCGGACTCGGGCCAGGGCCCGCCCGACCAGCGGGACCAGCCCCCGTCGCCGGGAGAGTCTGCACAGCGCGGCGCTCCGTCAGGCAGGTCGCGAAAGCCGTCGCTCACCTCGTGGACGTGGTGCACGAACTCCCGCCAGCCGAGGACCTGGCGGATGAAGCCCTCCTTGCTGGCGAGCGGCAGCTCCATGGCCGCGGCCTCCGCGACCACCCGCGCCGGCAGCAGCCGGTGCAGGTTGAGGAGGCCCGAGATACGGGTGTGGAAGAGGCCGGAGCTCGCCCGCGACATCGCGTCCTCGAAGGGCCCGAAGCTCGGCAGGCAGGCGTCCCGCGCCCAGGCCCACAGGGCCTCGGCGTCGGCGCGCGTCGCCGGCAGGGCGGCGGGGTCGACGGCGCCCGGGTGGTCGGCGAAGGACCGCTCGACGAGCGCCGCGACCTCGAGGGTGATCTCGTCCGGCCGGAACTCGGGAGCTGCCGGCGCCGGCGGCTCGCCCGCCCACGGACGCCGGTTGTCGGCGTCGAAGCTGAAGGCGCCCCCGAGCGGCCGCGAGCCCGCCATGAGGAGGCCGCTGCGGCGGCGCACGAAGCGGTAGAAGGCGTCCATCCGCCACGGCGGGCCCGCGGGCTGCGCCCGCCGAAAGTCCTCCGCCGTCGTCAGCCACCCTTCGTGGGGCAGCTCCACGAGCCCGCCGGCGGCGACGAGCGGCGCCAGGTCGGCGCGCAGCTCGCGCTCGGCGGGCCGCATCACCTGCAGCGGCCCGAGCTCCGCGGCCAGCGGTGCGAGGGCCTCGCGGTAGGAGCCGCGGGCCACCAGGTGACGCACCGCGACCCCGCGCGCGGCCTGCTCGAGCGCGAAGTGGCGGAGGTTGGCGAGGACGAGGGCGAGCTTCTGCCGGTGGTAGGGCCGCCGGGCCGCCGTGCCGGGGCTCTCGACCAGCACGATCCCGAGCTCCTCGGGCGCCTCGCGCGCCAGGGGCCCGATGCCGTCCGAGAGCTGGTCGTGGGGGACGAAGAGCCAGCGCCGGCCGACCGCGGCGGGCTGGCGCTCGGCGAGGGCGGCGGCGAAGCGGCTGCCCGCGCGGAGCCCGTGCCCGCGCTGCGGGCTGGAATTCGAGCCCGCTCGCGGGTGCTTATCCCCGCCGCGGGCGGTTCGGCGCTCGCGACCGTCACGGGCTCGGGAGGTGGCCATGAATCGCTCGCCAGTGTATGTGATCTTGGGCGGCAGCGGCGGCATCGGCTCCGCCCTCGCCCGGCGGCTCGCGGGCAGCGGTGCCACCGTGGCCCTCGCGGCCCGCGGGGGCGAGCGCCTCGAGGCGCTCGCCCGTGAGCTCGGCGGCGCCCGCACCGGGCTGCTCGACGCCACCTCGTGCGCCGGGGTCGAGGCCTTCGTGCGCGAGGTCGCCGACGCCGAGGGCGGCGTCGACGGCATCGTCAACTGCGTCGGCTCGATCCTGCTCAAGGCGGCCCACCAGACCAGCGACGAGGAGTGGCGGGCAACGCTCGCCGCCAACCTCGACACCGCCTTCGCGGCGGTCCGCGCCGGCTCCCGGGTGATGGCGAGGAGTGGCGGCTCGATCGTCCTCATGGCCTCGGCCGCGGCGGCCGTCGGCCTGCCCAACCACGAGGCGATCGCCGCCGCCAAGGCGGGCGTGGTCGGCCTCACCCGCTCGGCGGCGGCCACCTACGCCGCCAAGGGCATCCGCGTGAACGCGGTCGCGCCGGGCCTCGTCGACACGCCGCTCGCCGCCGCCATCACCGGCAGCGAGATGATGCTGCGCGCCTCGACCGCCATGCACCCGCTCGGCCGCATCGGGCGGCCGGATGAGGTCGCGTCGCTGATCGCGTGGCTGCTCTCGGCGGAGGCCTCCTGGGTCACCGGCCAGGTCATCGGCATCGACGGCGGTCTCGCCGCGGTCCGCGGCCGCGCCTCGGCCTGAGCCGGGGAGGGGGCGCGCGTGGGAACGGCTCCGAGTCGGGTGTCCCGGCGGCGCACGGCGCTGGTCGGGCTGGGGGTGATCATGGCAGCTGCCGCGCTCTGGACCTCGTGCTCTTCGTCATCCGCCGACCTCGTCGGCCGCGGCGGCGCCGCGCTCGAGCGCACCCGCGGCGACGTCGAGACGGCGGCAGCCATGCCGCGGGAGGACCTCGAGGCCGGAATCGACCGCTTCCTCGCCGTCTTCGCCGACTTCTCACCCGCCGCGGTGGCCGCCGCGGCCCGCAACGCCTACGCCGACGGCGCCTACTTCAACGACGGCTTCGCCGAGCTCGAGGGCCGGGAGGCGATCGCCTCCTACTTCGGGCGCACGGCGGGCTCGACGGCGGCCATCGAGGTCGCCATCGAGGACCGGGTGGTGGCGGGCGGCGAGGTCTACCTGCGCTGGGTCATGGCCTTCACCACGAGCGGCCGCCGCGCGCGGACCATCGTCGCGCCCGGCATGACCCACCTGCGCTTCGACGGCGGGGGCCGCATCAGCTACCACCGCGACTACTGGGACGGCTCCGGCGCCCTCGCGGAGTTCGTGCCGCTGATGGGCCCGGTGCTGCGCGGCGTGCGGGCGCGGATCGAGGCCGGCTGAGGGCGGCCGGTGGTCCCCGGTCCGGAAGCATCGGCGCCGCCGCGGCGGTTGCACTCGGAGCAGGCGGGCAGGGCCGCGGCCCGCCGACGGAGGACAGGAGAGCCATGCTGCCGCTGAGCTTCGACCGCCGCGTGCTGAGCTCGCTGCCGCCGATGGACGCCGCGCTCGAAGGGCGCGTGCTGACGGTGCTGCGGGCGATCGTCCAGCGCCGGGTGCTGCCGCAGCTCGCGGCCCTGGGCGGGGTCGACGCGGTACAGCTCGCGCGGGCTGCGGAGCGCCACCGCATCGCGCGCTTCGAGGACCCGGCCGGCGACGTCGAGCTCGTGAGCTTCGTCACCGCCGAGGGCGGGGGCTTCACGATCTGGCTCCACGAGCGGATCTTCGACTACATCGCCTTCGGCCTGCCCGCCAACCCGCTGCAGGCCTTCACGCCGCCCACCGCCGAGGCCGCCAAGGTGATGGCCCTCGCCGAGCTCGTGCTCCGCCACCAGCTCGACCACCTGGTGCGGCCGGGGCGCTCGGAGGTGGAGGCGCTGGCCGGCGATCGGGCCTTCGTCCGCGACCGGAGGGAGCGCGACCCCGGCTTTTTCGAGCAGCTGATGGCCGCCCTCTCCGATCCCACCAACGGGCTGCGAACCGCCGCGATCCGGGACCTCGTCGCGCGCAGCGACGCCGGTGAGGAGTTCGCGGCCGCCGCGGAGGCAGCCGTCGCCGCCCACATCCCGCTCCTCGCCGGGCTGCCGCTCGAGCTCCTCGCCGGCACCTTCATGACCATGGCCCCGGCCGACCGCACCCGGCTGCTCCTCGCCTGCTACGGCCTCGCGAGCGACCCGGCGTTGACCGTCGCCCGCCGGGCCCGGCATCTCGGGGCGGTGCTCGCGCTCTGCGATCGGCAGCGGCGCAGCAGCGTGGGGGAGCTGCGGGTTCTCTTCGACGACCTGACGGCAGGCGGGCGCCTCGAGGCGGTGCTGCGCGAGCTCGAGGTCAACCTCGACGGCGTCGCAGCGGGCGATCGCGACGGAGCCTTCGCCGCGTTCCTGAGCCGCCTCGGCGCGGTGCCGATGCCCGCGGCCGACGGCCCGACCCGGCCGCCGCAGGAGCGGCTCGCCCCGGCCCTCGAGGGCCCGCACCTGGCGGCGGAGTACCCGAAGCCGGGATCGCTGAAGGAGCGCATCGAGGCCGCGCGCGAGGACCCGCGGGTGCCGCGCTCGGTGGTGCGCGCGATCGACAACAACGCCGCCAACATCGACAGCCACTCCTCGGCCAAGTACACCGAGTTCATCGAGACCCTGCTCGCGGTGCCGTGGGGCCGCCTCACGCCGCTCGAGGTCGGGCCGCGGGAGTTCGCGGCCGGGCTCGAGGCCGGGCACTTCGGCCTCGCGGGACCCAAGGAGCTGGTCGCGGACTTCTTCGCCAACCTGATCTGGCGCTACCGCGACTTCGACCCCGAGCGCAGTGCGGAGTGGCGGCGCACCGGCAGCGCCTTCCTCTTCGTCGGCCCGCCCGGCGTCGGCAAGACCTCGCTCGCGATCTCGATCGCCGCCAACCTCGGCCTGCCCTACCACAAGATCTCGCTCGGCGGGATGCGCGACGAGTCGGTGCTGCGCGGCCACGGCTTCACCTACGAGGGCTCGAAGCCGGGCGCGATCGTCCAGGGCCTGATCAAGATGGGATGCATGAACGGGGTCTTCATCCTCGACGAGGCGGACAAGACCGAGCCGCTGACCGTGGCGACTCTGCTCGAGATTCTGGACCCCGAGCAGAACCACCTCTTCCACGACAAGTACACCCTGTCGACGGTCGACGTCGACCTCTCGAACTGCCACTTCATCCTCACCGCGAACACCCTCGAGACGGTGCCGGCGCCGGTCCTCGACCGCTGCCAGGTCGTGGAGCTCGACCGCTACAGCCTCGAGGAGAAGGTCGAGATCGCGCGCCGCTACATCCTGCCGCGGCTGCGCGAGCGGCACCGCATCGCCGCCGACACCATCGACTTCGAGGCCGGGCGGGAGGACGAGCACCTCCGCTACCTGATCCGCAGCTACACCCACGAGGCGGGGGTACGGCAGCTCGAGCTCACCCTGCGGACCCTGCTCCTGCGGCTGCAGCGGCGGCACCTCGTCGAGGGTGGCGAGGGCTCGGTCGAGATCGGCCACAACCTGATCAAGCGCAGCCTCGACACGCCGGCTCCGCCGGCGTCGATCAACGCCGACGACCGCATCGGCGAGACTCTGGCCCTCGGCGTCAACGCCGAGCTCGGGGTCGGCGGGCTGATCCCGGTGCAGGCGACCCGGATCGGCGGCGCCGGCGGGGGCGACGGCTCCGCGATCAGCATGGTGCACGCGACCGGCAACCTCGAGAAGGTGATGGACGAGAGCCGACGGGTCGCCACGACCGCGATCCTGCACTGCGCCGCCGAGCTCGGCATCGAGGCGGCGCGGGTCCACGACGCGGTGCACCTGCACTTCCTCGGCGCCTCGACGAAGAAGGACGGGCCGTCGGCGGGGGCGGCGATCGCGCTCGCCCTGGCCTCGCTGCTTGCCCGGACCCCGCTCCGCCGCGACCTGGCGGCGACCGGCGAGATCGACACCCAGGGGCGGATCACCGGCGTCGGCGGCCTCGCGGCCAAGCTCGAGACGGCGGCCGACGCCGGCTGCCGCACGGTCCTGATCCCCGCCGCCAACCTGACCGGACCGGGCGGCATCGACCACCTTCCGGAGCCGCTGCGGCGCGAGCTGCAGGTGCTGAGCTTCGCGGAGTGGCGCGGCGCCCACGAGCCCTTCGACCCTGCCCGCCACGTGCTCCAGGTGGTGGCGGTCAACCACATCCTGCAGGCCTTCGCGGTGGCGGCGATCGACGACGGCGAGCTGGCCGCGGTCGAGCGCCTGTGCACCGAGCACGCGCGGCGCGCCGCGGGCGCGCGGCGTCCCCAGCAGCCCTGCCCGGTGACGATCCTGGTCAAGGACGCGGAGGAGGTCGCGGGCGGCTGGCCGGCGCGCGGCCTCTGCGAAGCCTGCAGCGGCTGTCGGCTGCTCGTCCCCGAGGGAACGGCGGGGCACTGGCCGCAGCCACTGCCGGTCGCCGAAGGCGGCCCGCGCGTCGAGGAGCTCGGCCGCGAGCCCGGGGCGCTGGCGGCGGCCCTCGAGCGCGACGCCGCCGCGCCCCCCGGCCACCCGCCGGTGGTGGTGGCGCCGTACTTCGCCCTCCAGGAGCTCGACCTCGCTCCGCAGACCGCGGTCTTCGTCAACAACTTCGTCGCCCAGGGCTACAAGCTCAAGGGCGCGAAGCCGCTGGTCAACCGCGTCGTCTGCCGCCTGCTCCACCTCGAGGCGCCCGCGCTCGAGACCTTCCCGCTGCTCGGCCGCCGCGACGGCGCCTGGCTGCTCGACCTCGGGGCGGTGCCGGAGAAGTACCGCCTCGACCCCGGGCGCTGCGAGCAGCTGCTCGAGCGCTTCCTCGGCGCCTGGCTGAGGGTCGTCGACGGCGAGCTCGAGGCGACGGCGCCGCCGAGCTGAGGCGGCGTCGGGTTCCGGCGCCCGCCCGCGCGCCGCGGCGCGCGCGGCGGGGCCGGAGCCCCGCCGCGCCGTCCCGAATCGTCCTCCCGCCTCAGCGCCGCGGGATCAGCTCGAAGAGCTTGAAGGCGGGGATCAGCGGCTGCACCGCGTCGGCGCGGGCGATGAGCGCGAGCCGCTTCGCCTGCGCCTCGTCGAGGAGGGCGACGAAGCCCTCGTG
>JALOKS010000456.1 GCA_025456385.1 Thermoanaerobaculales bacterium
GTGGAAGGCGATCGTGAGGGCGAACTGCAGGCGGGACAGGAGGACGACGTCCATGGCTCGAGCACCTCCCTGTGGGCTGCGCGGCGCCGCGGCAGCTCCCGGCATCCGGCAGCCGCATGGTACCCCATCGACCGCCGCCTCCGTGCGGCCAAATCACGTGCAATCAATATGTTCGGATGCTCAAACGTACAAGTGACTTCCGCCGCCATCCCGATCGAGGCGCCGCATCGGAGGAGTCGCGACGCCTCCGCTCGCCCGGGATGCCGGCACGAAGGAAAGTCCTCCGCCCCTCTGCCCCTTTTCCCCTCTTCCCCTCTTCCCCTCTGCCCCTCTGCCCCCTTGTGGGAAGCGACCGATCAGGCTAGGGTGGCGGCCATGAAAACCATGCTGGTCCTCTCCGCCTGCCTCATGCTCTGCGTCGCGTGGGCCCACGCGCAGCAACCGACCACCCCCGCCGACGTCGCCGCGCCGCCCGCCGACGCGACCTGCACCGCCTCCGGCCTCTGCACCAAGGTGCTCACCGCGGGCACCGGCACCGCCCACCCCGACGCCTGGGACGAGGTCACCGTCCACTACTCGGGCTGGACCACCGACGGGGCGCTCTTCGACTCCTCGGTCTCGCGCGGCGAGCCGGCCACCTTCCCCTTGAACCGGGTCATCCCCGGCTGGACCGAGGGGGTCCAGCTGATGGTGGTCGGCGAGCAGCGCCGCCTGTGGATACCCAAGCAGCTCGCCTACAACGACCGCCCCGGCCGCCCAGCCGGCATGCTGGTCTTCGACGTCGAGCTGCTCGGCATCACCGACAGGCCCGAGCCGCCGCCGCCGCCCGCAGTCCCCGAGGACGTCGCGGCGCCGCCGGCCGACGCCCCGAAGACCGCGAGCGGGCTCGCGTCGAGGGTCCTGCGGCCCGGCGTCGGCGGCGAGCACCCGACGGCAACGTCCACGGTCACCGTCCACTACTCGGGCTGGACCACCGACGGCCAGCTCTTCGACTCGCGAGCCCATCAGCTTCCCGCTCAACCAGGTCATCCCGGGCTGGACCGAGGGCCTGCAGCTGATGGTCGCAGGCGAGAAGCGGCGGCTCTGGATTCCGGAGGAGCTCGCCTACAAGGGCGTTGCCGGCGCTCCCCAGGGCACGCTGGTCTTCGACGTCGAGCTGATCTCCTTCAAGTGAGCCGGCAGGCGCCTCACCCCGCCCGTCCCGAGCGGCGGGACCGCGCGGCCCGGGGTGGGGGCCGCGCTCGGCGCGGTGGGAGGGCCCGTGCCGAGGCCTGAGAAGCACGTCTTCGTCTGCCTCAACGAACGCCCGCCCGGCCACCCGAAGGGCTGCTGCAGCGCGCGCGGCGGGCCGCTTCTGCTCGACGAGTTCAACCGGCTGATCCAGGAGCGCCAGGCTTTCGGCAGGATTCTGGTGACCCGCAGCGGCTGCCTCAAGCCCTGCGAGCTGGGCGCCAACGTGCTCGTGTACCCGGACGGCATCATGTACGTCGGGGTCACGGTCGCGGATGTCGCCGAGATCTTCGACCAGCACCTCCTCGGCGGTCGTCCGGTCGAACGCCTGCAGGCCCCGCCCGAGGTCTGGGGCTGACCCGACGCCGGGCCTACCCGGCGTTCTCCGTTCCATCGCGGCGGTAGCTCGACGCGGACACACCGCCTGCAGCGCGAATCGGCGCCCTGGGGATCGTCCCCGCCCTTGGCAGCGGGGCCGGAACGATGTACAGTGCGCACATCCCGTCCACGCCGGGAGGACTCCCGGCATGAAACGATCGAACCGTGCGCATTCCCGGGCGCGAGCCTTCGTCCCCCTCCTCGTCGCGCCGTGCCTCGTCGGGTCGGCGTTCGCAGCCGACCCTCCGCGCCCGACCCTCCGTCCCGGCACCCTCGCCGAGTACGCGAGCCGCGTGCGCCTGCGCTCGACCGGCGCGTCCGGAGCTGCTGCGGGTCTCACCCTCGACGGGACGGCCCTCGCCGAGCTCGCACGGCAGGGCAGCCTGACCCTGGGCGCCGTCGCGGTCGACGCCTCGCTTCCTCCGCCCGCCGCCGCGACCGCGGCCGACCGGGCGCGGTGGCGCTCCCGCTACCTCGCGCAGCAGCGCGTCGTCGAGGGGCTCGAGCGGCGCCGGCTGCGGCTCGCGGGCGAGCTCGACCGCCTCGAGAGCGGCCGCCTCAGCGCCGCCGCGATGGCGCGCATCGACCGCGCCGAGAGCGAGCTGCGGGCCCTCGACGAGGACATCCGGAGCGAACGGGCCGAGCTGGCGCGGATCGTCCGCGATGCCCGCGGCCACGGCGCCGAGCCGGGCTGGTTCCGGTGATCACGGCTGCGGGTGGAGCCGCTGCGAGGGCCGGCGGCTGCCCAGGACCTCGAGGCCGATCACCGCCGCCCCGCCCGGCAGGCCGTCGCCGCTCGGCAGCAGCGGCCGGCCCGCGGCGTCCACCATCTCGCCGTCGAGGGGCAGACCACCGTCGGCGTCGACAACGGTGTCGCCGAGGACGAGCTCGTAGCGCCCGCCGGAGAGAGGGTGCAGCGACCTGACGGTCGAGGTGAAGGTCACGGAGTCGTAGGAGACGTCGAGCGCGACCTCCAAGCCGTCCGCCCGCAGCAGCCGCACGTCCGCGGCATCGATGACGACGTCCTCGTGGAAGCCGATCTCCAGCACCAGGGTCTCCCCTGCCCGCAGCGGCGAGCCCGGGGCGAGCGCGACCGCCACCACCTTCGGAGGACCGCCGACGAAGGCGGCATCGCGTACCGAGCGCGTCAGGATCCAGTCATCGGGGTCCACGTCCACCGCAGCCACCGGCGCCGGCACCGGCAGCAGGAAGTGCTGCAGGCGGCCATGGTTCCAGAGCGTCGTCCGCAGCGGCCGGCCGCCGGCGAGCACCTCCAGCTCGAGCGGCATCGTGAAGACCGGGTCGGCCTGGGTCTGCTCGAGGGAGATCTCGAGGTAGCGCTGGCCGCCGATCTCGTGCTCGCGCCAGCCGGAGCGGTAGGCCGGGGCGCCGCCGCCGTACACCCACTCGGCGAAGAACCAGCCGAGATCGCGACCGGCGACCTCCTCCGCCACGCTCTCGAGATCCGCGGTGGTGGCGCTGCCGTACGCGAACCGGTCGCGGTAGGCCGCGAGCAGGTCGAAGAAGGCCTCGGTGCCCAGCACGCCGCGCAGCATGTGCAGCACCCAGGCGCCCTTGCGGTAGCTGAGATCGGCGGAGAAGATCCGCTGCACGCTGGTCGGTGAAGCGATGTAGACCGTGCCCTCGAGGTT
>JALOKS010000457.1 GCA_025456385.1 Thermoanaerobaculales bacterium
GCAGCCGATCGCCCGGTAAGAGGAGAAGTCGTGCGTGCCGAGCAGCGGCTCGGCGGCGACCCGCATCGCCTCGGCGTCCAGCCCGCGGTGGATCCAGGTGACGCGTCCGGCGAGGAGGCTCGAGCGCGCGCTGCGATCGAGGATGAGGTAGCGATAGCTGCGGGCCAGGGCCGAGAAGCGGGCGTGGAAGCCGTCCGGCACCAGCCGGGCCCACAGTAGGCTGACGTCCTTGGGCAGCGCGGTGTTGGCGCCCAGCACCCAGGCCCGCTCCGGACGGCTGGCCTCGGTGTCGAAGTGGATGACCTGGCCGAGGGCGTGCACGCCGGCGTCCGTCCGGCCCGCGCAGCTCACCCGGACGCGGGCGTCGGCGACAAGCGCGAGCGCCGCCTCCACCGTGTCCTGGACGCAGCGCTCGTCGCCCTGCGCCTGCCAGCCGTGGAACCGCCGGCCGTCGTACTCCACCCCCGCCGCGATGCGCATCGCCCGCCCGCCGTGCCGCCGAAACGCGAGGGGCGCGACCAGCGCGCCCCCCCTGTCACCCACCGCCGCTTGCGCTCAGGCCAGCTCTTTGAGCATGGCCTCCGCGTTGGCCTTCTGGGCGTCGTTGCCCTCCTGCATGACCTCCCTGAGCATGACCCGCGCGCCCTCGCCGTCGCCGAGCTCGAGGTAGGCCCGGGCGAGATCGAGCTTGGTCTCCACGTCGTCGACCAGCTCGAGCGTAGTGTCGGCGTGGACCAGGGTGGTGTCCTGGTCGGCGCCGGAGGTCTCCGTGGTGAGCTCGATGCCCGACAGGTCGGGCGCGCGCTCCTGCGCCTGCTCGAGGTCCTGTCCCGTGATCTCGTCCAGCGAGAAGCCGCCACCGATCGCCCCGGCCTTGGCGAGGTCGTCGTCGTCGAGCTCCCCGGTCACCCCGGTCGGCGTGCGCAGCTCGGACAGCTCCTCGGACACATCGAGCTTGAACGGGTGCGAGCCCTTGTCCGCAGCCTCCTCGGTCCCGAGGTCCAGCGACAGGTCGTTGAGGACCGAGCCGCCATCGAGCTCCGGCGCCGCCTCCGCGTAGTGGGTGTCGATCCGGAGCGTCCCGAGATCTGGCTCGCCCGCCTCGAGGTCCGCGGCGAGACCGCGCTCGGCCTCGCGCAGGGCGGCCTCGAGATCCTCGTCAGCGACGGCCGTCCCCGAGTAGGCCGGACTCGCGGGGTCGAGCTGCCGACCCATGCGCAACGCCCGCTGCCAGGCCGCCGGGTCTTCCGCCTCGCCGCCCACCGATCGCATCTCGCTGAAGAGCGCCCCGAAGGCCGAGGCATCGCGCGAGGCGAAGTACACCTCGAGGAGCTTGTGCTTCAGGGCGAGTCGGCCGGGCTCCATCTCGAGCGCCAGACGCAGCAGCTGCTCGGCCTGCTCGTAACGGCCGTAGGCGATGTAGACGTCGGCCTCTTCCGTCGGGTCGACCTCGGTGGTCTCGCCCTTGAGGCCGAACAGGTCGGTCGTCGAGAGCTCGAGCGCCGCGAGGTCCTCGGTCGACACCCGGTCGGGCTCGACCGTCGCGGCCCGCGCCGCACCCGTCGCCACCGCCACGGCGGCAGCGGGCGCCAGGGCCGCGACCGGCGCGGCGGCGGCAGGCGGGGTCTCGGCGGGTGCCACCGGGACCGGGGGCGTGGCCTTCGCCGCCTCGGGCTCGGACGCCGGCGGGACCGTGACCGCCTCGTTCCCCTCGGCCTTCCGACGACGCCCGCCCGCCGCCCACAGCAGCGCGCCGAGCACGCCCAGGCCGGCGATGCCGATGCCGACCAGGCTCGCGGGGTCCTGCAGGAGTGCGGCAAACCCTGTTGCCGAGGCGGGGCGCGGCGGCTCGGCCGCCGGCACCGTCTCCGGAGCCGGCGCGGGCGCTGCTCGCTCGACCATCGCCGGGCTTGGCACCGGGGGAGCGGTCTTTTCCTGGGCCACCGGTTCTGCGGGGGCCGGGACAGGCGGGGGCTCGGCGGGCCGGGATTCGGTCGTCGCGACCGGCTCGGCCGGTGCGGGCTGGACCACCGGCGCCGCCGCAACCGGCGGCTCGGGCGGCACGGCTGGGGCCGCGACCGGGGTTTCGGCGACGGCCGGCTCCACCGGCGGCGCGGACGGTGCCGGCGTCGTGGGCACGACCGACGTCTCCGTGGCGGGTGCCGGTGCGGGACGCACCTCGGCGACTGGCGGCGGCTCCGGTGCCGGAGCGGCGACCGGTGCGGGAGCCGGGGCCGGAGGCGGCGCACTCGCCGCCGCACTCTGCCGTTGCAACTGCGCGAGCTGCTCTTCCTTCAGGAGCACGAGCCGCTGCATGTCGCGCAGCTGGGTCTCGAGGTCCGCCACGCGGCCCTGGAGCTGCTCGGCCGTCTGCACGCCGCCGGCCGGCGAAGGACTCGCTGCCGTACTGCCTTCCGGAGCCGCAGCCTCGGCCGGTGGAGGGGCGAGCAGGCGAAGCCGGTCCGCCGCCTCCTGCGGCGCGGTGGCCGTGGCAGGCACGACCGCGGCAGGCTCCGCGGCCCGCTCCAGGAAATCCCGGCGTGCGCCCGCGACGTCACTGACGCCGTAGTCCGCCGCCGTGGGCAGGCGCAGCTCGGCCCCGGCCCGGAGCTTGTTCATGTCGCCCCGGATGAAGGCCTGCGGGTTGGCGGCGTAGATGGCCGCCAGGGCCTTCTGGGTG
>JALOKS010000127.1 GCA_025456385.1 Thermoanaerobaculales bacterium
TGGGGGCCGCGCAGGACCTCGATCCGGGCGACGTCGAAGGTGTCGAACTCGCCGGCCAGGATGGCGCCGTTGGCGAGCCCGGTGCTCGAGCCGAAGGGCACCTCGTCGACGTAGACGCCGACGGTCGACGCGACCCCGCCGGTGTTGATCCCGCGGAGCGTGATCCGGGTCTGACCGGGCGTGCCGGTGACCACGCTCAGGCCGGGCACCATGGGCACGAAGTCGAGGAAGTCCTCGACCCGCTGCTGCTCGATGGTCTCGCCCGAGATTGCCGTGATCGACATCGGGATCTCGAGCAGGGCCGCCGTCCGCTTCTGCGAGGTGACGACGACCTCCTCGGAGAAGGTCAGTGACTGGAGGCTGATGTCGAGCGTCAGCGTCTGGCCGGACCCCAGCTCGACCTCCTTGCCCTCCGCCGCCGCATAGCCCCCGAGCGCCGCGGCCAGGCGGTAGCTTCCCGGCGCCAGGTCCGAGATCAGGTAGAAGCCCTTGTCGTCGCTCACGGCCGACCTGGCGCCCTGGGCGCCGGTCACCGACACCTGAACGCCCTGAAGAGGCGTGCCGGTCGGACCCGTGATCGTGCCCTGAATGGTGGCGGTCGTCTGCGCGGAGAGGCCCGCGACACCGACCACGAGTGCGAGCACCATGACCACGGGAACCGACCGCAGCCCCGGGGCCCGGCCTGTCGATCCAGACACATCTCTGCCGAATCGTCCTCGATCGGTGTGCGTTGACATCTCGACCTCCTTCGAGAAATTGGCACGGTCCGGAGAGGCTCCAGCCCCTCCCCGGACCGCGCAGAGCGGACAGGGTCCGGGCCCACCGTCCGCCACGTTCCAGGAAACCGGGCACTTCACCGCGATGACCGCTTGCATGATTCTGCCGCGTACGCTAGCATCCCTGCATGTATCCGTCAAGGGATACAAAACGGAAGCCTGCGGCGCCGCCACGGAACGACGGCCGCCTGCCAAGGGGGCCTCGACACGCGATCGGTCTGGACCGAGAATGCCAAGCATGACGGACACGACACAGCACCGACGGGAGCAGCCCCAGGACCGGCCCGACATGGTCTACCGCGAGCTCCGCGAGCTCATCGTGTCGGGCCGCCTCGCTCCCGGCACGCGGCTGGTCGAGACCACCGTCGCCAAACGTCTCGGCGTGAGCCGGACCCCCGTCCGCTCGGCTCTCCACCGCCTGCAGCGCGAGGGCTACGTCGTCGCGGCGAACGAGGGCGACGAGCGGCAGCGCCTGGCCGTCGCGCCGTACACGGCGGCGGACGCCACTGACGTCTTTCACATCGTCGGCGGGCTGGAGGGGCTGGCCGGGTTCTACGCCGCCGGCATGGCGCGCACCCGGCGGCAGAAGCTGGCTGCGGAGCTGGCACGGATCAACAAGGATCTGCTCAGAGAAGCGCGGGCGAAGCAGACCAATGCCTTCCGGGCCTTCCAGCTCGACTCCTCGTTCCACCGGAAGTCGGTGGAGGACTCCGCGCCGCCCCGCCTGCTGGCGCTGCACGACGTCATCAAGCCGCAGGCCGAACGCTACGCGAGGCTGTACGTCATGGCGCTCACCAACGAGCTCGGCCTGTCGGTGGCCGAGCACGAGGTGATCGTGGACGCCATTCGCGACGGTGATGCCGAGGCCGCACAGCGCGCCATCCAGACCAACTGGCGGAACGCGGCGCGGCGGATCTCCTCGGTCATCGCGGAGTGGGGAGAGAGCGGTGGCTGGTAGATCGGGCGCTCCCGGTGCCGGCGCTCGGGGCCGGAACGGCCG
This sequence comes from Thermoanaerobaculales bacterium, assembly GCA_025456385.1. Lineage (GTDB taxonomy): Bacteria > Acidobacteriota > Thermoanaerobaculia > Thermoanaerobaculales > Sulfomarinibacteraceae > Sulfomarinibacter. Next base: position 1,777 of record JALOKS010000127.1, read on the forward strand.
GCAGGCGAGCCCGGTATCGAAGCAGAGTCGTCGCGGGCGGGCCGGCCGAGGCAGGGGAATCGGCCGGGCCGCTCGTTCGTGATCCGGTCCTCGACAGGGAGGGAATGATGAGCAGGTTTACGCAGTCTGTGAGTTTCACGATCATCGCCGTCGCACTCCTCGGCGCGATCGGCACCGCCGCCGAGACGCTTCCGGAAACGCCTCCCGGCGAGACGGCGGCGCCGGCGGCTGCCGCCGGAGTCCTCTCCGACACCCGGGAGCTCGAGGCCTTCATCGACGGCATGATGGCCGCGCACCTGCCGTCGCAGGACATCCCGTCGGCGACGATCGCGATCGTCGAGAACGGCGAGCTCGTGTTTGCCAAGGGCTACGGCTTCGCGGACCGGGAGAAGAGGATCCCGGTCAAGGCCGACACCACCCTGTTCAGGCCGGGATCGACCTCCAAGCTCTTCACCTGGACCGCGGTGATGCAGCTCTACGAACGCGGACAGCTCGACCTCGACGCCGATGTCAACACCTACCTCACGAGCTTCAAGATCCCGGCGACCTTCCCGGAGCCGGTCACGATGAAGCACATCCTCAGTCACACGGCCGGCTTCGAGGACGGCGCGCTCGGCTATCTCATCGTCAAGGACCAGGACAAGCTGCTCTCGATGCGTGAGGCGCTGAAGGTTCACATGCCCGAACGCGTCAATCCGCCGGGGGCCTGGTCGTCCTACTCCAACTGGGGGACCGCGCTCGCCGGGCTGATCGTCGAGGAGATCTCCGGAATGCCCTTCCCCGAGTACATCGAGAAGAACATCTTCGAGCCTCTCGGAATGACCCACTCCACCTTCCGCGAGCCGCTGCCCGAGAACCTCGCGCCGGACATGGCGGTGGGCTACAAGCGCAAGAACGGGATCTACGAGCCTGGCTACTTCGAGTTCATCAGCGACTTCGGCCCGGCCGGCGCGCTGTCCTCGACCGCCGTCGACATGTCCCGCTTCATGATCGCCCACCTGCAGCTCGGGCGCTACGGCGACCAGCGCATCCTCGAGGAGGAGACCGCCCGCAAGATGCACAGTCTCCTCCACACGGCCGATCCGCGGCTGCCGGGCATGGCCTACGGCTTCTACCAGGAAGAGGTCCGCGGCCAGCCCATCGTCGCCCACGCCGGGGACACGATGTTCTTCCACTCCGATCTCGCCCTGTTCACCGAGCAGAACGTCGGCCTCTTCGTTTCCTACGTGACCAACGGCGGAATTGCGCGGATGGAGCTCAAGGACGCGTTCGTCGCCCGTTACTTCCCGCGCGACGAGCCGTTGCTTCCGAAACCCCCCGAGGACTTCGCCGAGCGTGGCGCGAAGTACGCGGGCAAGTACCGCTTCATCCGCCACAACTGGAGCGATCTCGAGAAGCTCATGTCGCTTCCGGGCGGGATCACGGTCGCGGTCATGCCCGACGGAACGCTCATGACCGCCGGCATTTTCGAGGATCCGTGGCGCTGGGTCGAGATCGGGCCCAACCTCTTCCATCAGATCGACGGCGGGATGACCCTCGCCTTCATCGAGGACGACGACGGCGCCGTCAACCACTTCGTCATCTCGTCCTTCCCGTTCATGCCGGCCTACCGGATCCCCTGGCACGCATCGTCGACCTTCAACTACGTCCTGTTGGGCGTGGGGCTGCTGCTGTGCGTGACGACGCTCGTGAGCTTCTTCCGGCACCGCAAGGCGCGGCGTGAGGACCCGTCCGGGGCCCGCTGGGCGATGCGTCTCGCGGCGCTGGTGGCCGCCCTGACGCTCGTCTTCGTCGTGGCGGTCACGATCATCGTCAGCTCGGCCGGAGAGAGCCTGTTCTCCGGTTTCCCGCCGGCCCTGACCGCGGCGCTGATGCTGCCGATCCTGTCGTCGATCCTGACCCTCGGCGTCGTGGTGTGCGCCCTGGTCGCCTGGATGCGAGGGTACTGGACCCGCTTCCGCAGACTGCACTACACGCTGTTCGCGCTTTTCGCCCTCGGTCTGGTGTGGTTCTACTGGTACTGGAACATCCTCGGCGTCCAGTACGGATGAGCGCGTGCCGACGGGGGCCGTGCTCCGGTAGCACGGCCCCCGCCCCGGCTTCCGGATGACAAGGAGCGCATGATGGAGCTTCCCGAGGATCCGCGAGTGGGTGTCGCGCGCCGGGCCCTCGCCCTCGCCTGGACCTTCTACACAGTGTTCCTGGCGGCGGTGCTCGGGGTGGCGGCCGCCGCAGCAGGAAGCGACGCGCTGCTCTTCGGCCTTCCGCGCTGGGTGGCCCTGTCCTGCCTCGTCGTGCCGCCCGTCTTCGTGCTCGCTCTGATCCCGATCGCCGAACGGGGCATCCCCGACATCCCGCTCGGTGACGACGAGGGGGGCGCGCCATGAACCTCGCGCTGGCCTCCTTCCTCGCCTACACCCTGGTGCTGATCGCGATCGGGCTGTGGTCGTACCGGATCGTGGAGAAGGTGCCCATCGCCAAGTACGAGGACGAGTTCTACACCGCCGGGCGCGGCCTCGGCGGAGTCATGGTGGCGCTCATCATCGCCGCCGGCATGGCGAGCGCGGGGACCTTCATCGCCGGACCCGGCATGTGCTACGCCTACGGCTACTCGTGGGTCCTGATCAACGTCACCCAGACCTTCCTCAGCCTGATGCTGCTGGCGACCGTCGGCATCATGGTCGGTCTGGTGGCCCGCCGCGCCAACGTCATCACCTACCTCGACATCTACCGCGCCCGCTACCAGAGCAAGGCCGTCGTGCTCGTCATGGCCGCGCTCGTCGCGCTCCTGCTCATACCCTACATGGCCACCCAGTTCGTGGGCGCCGCGCGGGTCATCGTGCAGATGACCGGCATGGGCTACGTCGCCTCGCTCGCGCTCGGCTCCGGGGTGGTGCTGATCTACTGCGTCCTCGGGGGCATGCGCGGCACCGCCGTCGCCACCCTCCTGCAGGGCGTCGTGATCACCGTCGGCACGGTGATGCTCTTCGCCGGGACCTACCGGGCCGCCGGCGGCTTCGCGGCGTCCACCGCGGCGATCGCGGCCCTCGACCCCAAGTTCCTGTCGCCGACCATGCACGGCGAGTTCTCGTGGCCCTTCATCTTCTCGGTCTCCTGCCTCTCCGGCTACCTCGTCGCCGGCTCGCCCCACGGCACGCTCGGCGCGCTGAGCTACAAGAACACGATCGCCCTCAAGCGCGCGATCTGGATCGGCGGGATCCTGGTCTTCGTGTGGACCATCCTGCTCTGCGTCGCGGGCACCATGGGGCGGGCCCTCATCCCGAACCTCGAGGTCGCGGACGAGATCGCGCCCTGGCTCGCGATGAACGTCCTGCCGGGCCCCCTCGCCGGCATCGTCCTCGCCGGCATCGTCGCGGGGATCCAGACGACGGTCGCGGCGATGGCGATCGTCATCACCTCGTGCATCGCCCGCAACGCCGTCAAGGAGCTGGGGCTCGAGCTGACCGGCCAGCAGATGAAGACCCTGTCCCGGGTGACGATGACGGTGTGCCTCGGCGCCGCGATCGCGCTCGCCCTGACGCAGCCGCCGCTCGTGCAGTGGATCATCTTCTTCTCGCTCGGCGGCATCGGCACCTCGTCCCTGGCGCCGATCGTCCTCGGCCTGTACTGGAAGCGGGGCAACCACTGGGGCGCCCTGGCTGCCATCGGCTTCGGCATGACCCTGTACGTGCTCGCCTTCACCGCGCTGCCGGGGATCGGGCTCTGGGGCATGCACCCGGCGCTGCCGTGTGCGGTCGCGGCGGCCGTCGTCTACGTGCTGGTGAGCCTCGCCACGCCGCCGCCGTCGGCGGAGATCGCGAGGACCTTCTGGGGAGTGCCGGAGAAGAGCTGAGACCGTCACCGTGCGGCGCCGACACGGCGCGACGCCGGCACGGACACGTGCGGAGGAGAAGGAGGTTGTCGAATGACAGAGCTTCGAATCACCGGTGTCGACATCTACCGCGGGGCGATTCCGATGGCCGCGCCCTTCAGGATCTCGCTCGGCGTGATCAGTGAGGCCGACTACCTGTTCATCCGCATCCGGACCAACGGCGGGATCGGCGGCTGGGGCGAGACGACGCCGATCTCCCAGATCACCGGCGACACGCAGGCGATCAACCTCGCGGCGGCGCAGACCCTCGCGCGGCTCCTGCTCGGCACGAACCCTCTCGACATCGAGGCCCGGGTCACCGAGATGGGCCGCTTCCTGGCCTTCAACTCGAGCGTGCGCGCGGCCTTCGACATGGCGCTCTACGACATCGCCGGCAAGACGGCGAGCCTGCCGTTGTACGCGCTGCTCGGCGGGGGCAAGCGCCAGCTCGAGACCGACGTCACGGTCGGCATCGACGAGCCGGAGAAGATGGCCGAGCAGGCGCTCGCGCTCGCGAAGAGCGGAGTCCCGGCGATCAAGATCAAGCTCGGAACGACCGCGGACGAGGACGTCCGCCGCATCGAGCTGATCCGGAAGGCGGTCGGCGACGGGATCATCCTCAGAGTGGACGCCAACCAGGGCTGGGACCTGCCGACCGCGGTCGAGGTGCTGCACCGCCTCGAGGCCCTCGGCATCCAGTACTGCGAGCAGCCGCTCGCCCGCTGGGACCACGCCGGCTTCCGGCGCCTGCGGGAGCGGACGGCGATCCCGATCATGGCCGACGAGTCCGTCTTCGACCACCGCGACGCCTTCACGCTCACCGCGGGCGGTTGCTGCGACTACCTCAACATCAAGCTCGCCAAGTCCGGCGGCATCCACACCGCCCTCAAGATCAACGCCGTGGCCGAGGCCTGCGGCGCGAAGTGCATGCTCGGCTGCATGATGGAGACCCGGCTCGGCCTGACGGCCGCCGCCCATCTGGTCTCGGCGCGGCCGAACATCCGCTTCGTCGACCTCGACGGCCACCTCCAGCTCAAGGAGGACCCGATCCTCGGCGGGGCGACCTGGCGGGGCACGACGATCACGCTCCCCGACGCACCGGGCATCGGCGCCGATGTGGACCCGGTCTTCCTCGCGCGCTGCGAGCACGATGTCGTCAGCTGATCCTCGGCCCGCAGCCGCGCGGGGCGACAGCTGGCCGCGCGTCCTTGCCACGACCGCACACGAAAGGAGTCTCTCGTGAACCGATCTCAGCTCCGCAGATTCTCGGCAGCCGCCGTTCTCGCGCTTCTCGTCGCCGTGCCGGCGCTCGCGCAGGCGGACCGCGAGCCCCTCGCCGGGCTCGCCGCCCATATCGAGCAGGCGCGCGAGCTGTGGAAGGTCCCCGGTGTCGCCGTGGCGGTCGTCAAGGACCAGCAGGTCGTCTTTGCGGAGGGCTTCGGGGTCCGCAGCCTCGCCACCGGCGGCACCGTCGACGCCGACACCCTGTTCGCCATCGGCTCGAACACCAAGGCCTTCACCGCGACGGCCATCGGCCTGCTGGTACAGGAGGGTCGAGTGTCGTGGGACGACCCCGTGCTGACCCATCTGCCCGAGTTCCAGATGTACGACCCGCTGGTGACCCGCGAGATCACGGTCCGCGATCTCCTCTGCCACCGCAGCGGCCTCGGCACCTTCCGCGGCGACTGCGCCGCATCCGCTTCATCGAGCCGAGCTTCGACTTCCGCGCCGGCTTCGGCTACTCGAACCTGATGTTCCTGACCGCGGGCGAAATCATCCCCAAGGTCAGCGGCCTGAGCTGGGACGAGTTCATCGCCCAGCGCTTCTTCGCGCCGCTCGGGATGGACCGCAGCAGCACCACCCTGGCCGCGCTCCTGGCGGCCGACAACGTCGCCACGCCCCACGGTCTCGACGGCGAGGCGATCGTGCCGATCCCGCACGACAGCGTCGACAGCATGGCGCCAGCGGGCGCGATCAACTCCTCCGCCCGGGACATGGCGCAGTGGCTGCTCCTCCAGACCGGCGACGGGTCCTTCGGCGGGGCGCAGCTCGTGGACGGGGCCGTGATCGCGGAGACCCGCAAGCCGCACAACCTGCAGCAGGTCGACCCACGGAACCAGAAGCTCAACCCCTGGACCCACTTCTCCGCCTACGCCCTGGGCTGGGGCCTGGCCGACTACCGCGGCCGGCTGCTCGTGTCGCACGGCGGC